>NZ_JBLZXR010000056.1:0-39046 GCF_050285345.1 Acinetobacter sp. | reverse complement strand
AGTGAAACCTCTTTGCGCTGATGGTAGTGTGGGGTTACCCATGTGAGAGTAAGTCATCGCCAGCTCATTATTCAAAATCCCCCTGACTCAAAGCGAGCAGGGGGATTTTTTTATGTGGGGAAATAAGAAAAAAAGAAAATTAAAATTATTAGAATGAAAATAAGAAAAATGCATGTATTTAAGAGCATTTAGAATATTTTTAGTCATCTTTTAACTGATTTGATAAAACCTAAATGGGATCTTATTTATCATATATCTTAATTTTTAAAATTCTGGCTTGGTTAGAGTGAATTAAATCTGTATTTAATTAAAATAAAAGCTTATTTTTTAGACATTTGATTTTTTAGGAAAAATTAATTTAAATAAATAATCCGGTATTATTTTAAAGTTATACGAAACAATCAAATAATTATCATCGATATAAAATAGCTTTACCTTTAAAAGAATAGTATAAAAATCATATATTGAGAATATGTAATAATTATTTTAAAAATATGAAAAATAATATAATTAACATATATTTATAATACAGCTATGTTATTAAACATACGTCTAATATCGCTTGAAATCTGACTTCCGTATATTCCGTGCCTGTTGAATTTTACTTAAATATTCAATCAATGTTATGGACAAGTACTCATGGGAGATGAGAACGATGACAACGGAAAAAATAGACATTAATTCTGTAGTCGATAAGGCTAAATTTACCCCGTTTCACTTCAATGTAGTGGCTTGGTGTTTATTGATTATCTTATTTGATGGCTACGATTTAGCGATTAATGGCGTGGTCTTGCCTTTACTCATGCAAGATTGGGGCTTAACTGCGATGCAAGCGGGAATGCTTGCGAGTACAGCGCTTGCGGGCATGATGTTCGGCGCGATGTTCTTTGGTTCTTTAGCAGATAAAATTGGCCGTAAAAAAGTCATTATGATCTGTATTGTATTATTTAGTGGTTTGACCTTCGCTGGTGGTTTTGCATCAAACCCAACAGAATTTGGTATTTTGCGTTTCTTGGCAGGTTTAGGAATTGGTGGGGTAATGCCTAACCTTGTGGCTTTAACCTCTGAATATGCACCGCAGAAGATGCGTAGCACATTGGTAACAACCATGTTTAGTGGCTATGCGGTTGGCGGTGTGATGGCTGCTTTATTAGGTTCATGGTTTACGCCTGATTTTGGTTGGCAAATTATGTTCTTTATTGCAGGGATTCCACTATTTTTACTTCCTGTGATTTGGAAGTTTTTACCCGAATCTTTGGCATTTATGGTGAAAGAAAATAAACAGGAAAAAGCGCGCGGGATTGTGCGTCGCCTTGCTCCAAATGTAAAAGTGACGGAATCGACTGTATTTACCTTACCGCAAGAAAATGTACCTGAAGCGGCAAACGTAGTAAGTTTGTTTCGTCGTGGTCGTGCGGTGAATACATTACTGTTTTGGATCGCGTTCTTCACCTGCTTGCTGACCATGTATGCCTTGAGCAGCTGGTTACCTAAGTTAATGATGGCTGCGGGCTATTCAATGGATAATAGCTTGATGTTCATGATGGTAATGAACGTTGGCGCTGTAGTGGGTATTGTCGGTGGTGGTATTTTGGCTGACCGTTTCCATTTAAAACCTGTATTGATGGTTTTGGGTATGATGGGCGCGATTGTGATGAGCTTGATGGGCTTCCAATCCAATCAATTCTTGCTATATATTTTAGTGTTCTTGGCGGGTGCTGCGTCAATTGGTTCGCAAATGCTGCTGTATAGCTATGTAGCGCAGTTCTACCCACTTGCAGTGCGTTCGACAGGCATTGGCTGGTCATCTGCCATTGGACGTATGGGCGCGATTGTAGGACCGATTTTGATTGGTGGGTTGCTGGGTATGAACTTACCTGCACATTTCAACTTTATGGCGGTAGGTCTACCTGTGCTGATTACTGCAATCGCGGTTGCGTTGATTATGCATGATAGTGACAGCGATAAAATTGATGTTGCAGAAGCATCTGCTGCAAAAGCTTAAGTGTTGAATCCTTAAAAAAGAAGCCTCCGAAAGGGGGCTTCTTTATATGGTATTAATGAGGTATATATTTATTAAATTTTTCAAAAAGATACTATGGCAATAAATATTCAGTAGCATTTAGAAGAAGATATATTAACATTGCATGAATTATTAATAAGAGGAGACTCTCCCTCCTAGACATGTTAGAGCAATAGCAGCACCTATTATAAGAAAATGGTTATTTGAAAATCATTTCAATATTTTAGCTAAGAATATTGAATGTGAAATAACTTTACCATCTTACGATAGTTCTGAAATTTTTAATGAAATTGGTGAAGATATTAATTTTTTTATTACTGGTGGTATTTATCTTGAGGGTGAATTCCTTAGGTCTATTTATTTTTCAAATAAGGAATAGGAAGGATCTTCTAGACTAAGTAGTGTTGAAACTAATATTGAATTTTTTAAACCATCTAAACTATTAAAACTGAATAAAATATTTTATAAAAAACATAAGTTTAATGTAGAGCAAATTATTAAATTTTATTGCAATAAATATGGTGGAGTACACTTAGATTTCAAGAGAAATGAACCGTGGCAGGAGTCTTTAGCAGAAGCCGCTGAGTATTTTATTTTAGGTAATTCTTATGAAACAGATGTCATTGAAGTTGTTGATTTAGATAAATACATAAATGGCAGAAAATTATTAGTTTTACCAAAAGAAAATAAATATATTTGGAATGCTTTAGATATAGAAATGTTAGCTTTAGCACAAAGTTTAATTAATATTCATTGCAATGGTGTTAGAGTCCTACAAGTTAAATAGTTTTAGATAGGTTGTTTTATGAAACTCAACTCATTCTCCCCAATCCCTGAAGATGATGAAGAACTGCATTTGCCTGAACTGGTGTATTGGGCATCTTTAGGCGAACTGGCTGAAGTCGAAAAGGCTTTAGCCAATGGCACAGATGTAAACTCTGCCGATGAAGAAGGTTACAGCGCACTGCATGCAGCCGCAGAAAACGGTTATTTGGACGTAGTAAAATTGCTGGTAGAGAAAGGTGCAGATGTGCAGCATAAAACCCAATACAGGGCTTTAGAACTGGCAGAAATGGCAGGCAATGATGATGTGGTGGCGTATTTAAAAAGCCTGTAAGTCGCAAATATATAAAACAACTCTATAAAATACCTGCATCCAATATGTGGGTATTTTAATTTTAGCTTGAATGTCGCTGTTCAAGTTCCTGTTGAATTGCTTGATTAAACGCTAGAAGGTCATCCGGATCGCGTGAAGTAATCAATACCCAGCCGCCAGCATGACAACGATGAACTTGCTCATCGACCCAATGTGCACCTGCATGTTCCAAATCTAAGCGAATACTTTTATACGATGTTAGGGTTTTATCTCGAATTCGTTCTGCATTAATCAATACCCAAGGACCATGGCAAATCGCTGCAATCGGTTTTTGATGGTCTGCAAAGCTTTGAATGAGTCGTAGCGCATCTTCATCCATTCGTAAATGCTCTGCATTGACTTTGCCACCGGGAATGACCAAAACATCATAATCTTCAACATTGACATGACGAATCTGGGCATTCGGTTGAACTTCAGCAGACAAAGTTTTGTCAGCTTTGACGGTCTGTACCGCCGAATGTTCGATAGCGGCATGTATGGCTTCAATACCTTTAGCATTTAAAAAATCTAAAGGTTGGGTCAGTTCATCATGCTCGACACCGACATTTGAAGTGATCACTAAAGCTTTTAACGTCATGACAGATTCCTTGTAATGAGGACTATCTATCAAACTAACGCGCTAGCGCATAGCGGTATGTAGTGATTTCGCAGGAATCTGTAAGAAGTTTTGACAGTGAGGCTGAGCCGATATAATAAAAACCCAGCAGCGTCACTCAAAAATAAATAGGCAGAAAAAAGAAAACCCCGACATCCTGTCGAGGTTTTCTTCGTATTTCGTATTTTAGATATAACTCCTTGTCATATCTCACATCCTGATGCAGAAACTTATAATTTTTGTTTTGTGTTTCGGAAACTTCCTGTCTCCTGATAACTATAGATTAAGTGTATTTGCCTGAACTGAAAAGCCGCTAAAATCTGCATCTCATGTAAGCTATTTCTTACAAAATTATCCTGTTACGAATAAATGTCCTTTGCATATTATTTAGTCATTAGAATCCAACCATTATAAAGCTATTGAGAGAAATAATATGAGAAAAATCAGTATTTCTTTACGAACGACCGCAATTTTGATCGGGCTTGTTGGTATCAGTGCTTGCCAAGCTGAAAACCCACCTACAGTACAAGAGAGCACACAGAAAAGTAGCGCAAAAGTAAGCAATGATCAGGCCTTTAAAATCCATAAAATTGCACAATTTAATCAACCTTGGGCCATACAACAGCTACCCGATGGGCGCTTGATTCTGACTGAAAAGCAAGGTCAGTTGATTATTTTTAACCCCAAAACACAGCAAAAAATTCAGGTCAGTGGCGTTCCTAAAGTCGCTTATGGTGGGCAAGGTGGCTTGGGCGATATCCTTCTCGATCCACAATTTTCAAAAAATCAGCAGATCTACCTCAGCTATGCCGAAGCGGGACAGGGTGGTTATGGCGCAGTGATTGAAAAAGCCAGCTTAAATGTGCAGAACGCTAATTCGAGCTTGGAACAGGGGCAAATTATATGGAAACAAGTTCCTAAAGTGGAAGGACAGGGGCATTATGCGCACCGGATGCGGTTTGGGCCGGATGGAAAACTTTGGATTAGTTCTGGAGAGCGGCAAAAATTTGACCCTGCACAAGATATGCAGTCAAATTTGGGCAAGGTATTACGCTTAAATGCAGATGGTTCAGCACCCGCAGATAATCCTTTTCAAACACAGGGCAAGGTTGCACAGCAAGTCTGGAGTTTAGGACATCGTAATCCATTGGGTATGGCATTTGACGCAAAGCAGCAACTTTGGGTGGCGGAAATGGGCCCGAAAGGTGGTGATGAGTTGAACCTTATACAACGCGGCAAAAACTATGGTTATCCCATTGTTTCAAATGGTGATCACTATAGTGGCAAGCCCATTCCTGATCATCATACCCGTCCTGAATTTGAAGCTCCTGTGATTAGCTGGACACCAGTGATTTCTCCTTCCAGTTTAATCTTTTACCAAGGGCAAAAATTTCCTGCATGGAAAAATAAAGCCTTGATTAGTGGTTTGTCATCGCAAGCGATTGTGATTGTCGATACTGAAGCCAAGCCTGCAAAAGAAATTCAGCGAATTGCGATGCCACAACGTATTCGAGGATTGATCGAAGCTCAAGATGGCAGTATTTGGGGTATTGAAGATGGTCCCAAAGCGTGGCTATTTCAAATTCAGCCCAAATAGCGGCTAAAAAACTCAAATATAAACATATGTTCCTGTTCTATTGAGTGTTCCTACTGTTGAGTATGATGTATTTGTATTGCAAACAGCCTGTCTCGGTATGCTTCATTTGGTCGGGATAGGTGTAAATTCGACAGCTTTTGTCGTGAATTGCTTACAGTAGGATGCTACAAAATTTTTATCATGATTGAGGCAATACACTAAAAATAACAATAACCAAGGACAAACGTTATGCCTGCAACACAAATTGATATCCAAATGCAGTACTCAGCAGCACAAGAACAGCAGTTGATGAATACTATATTTGGCGCTACAAACAGAGCTTCGAACTTCCGCCATATGACCGAAATATCCGCTTGCAGGTGCATGCACCCACGCATTTTCAGGTGTTCGATTACTTAATTCAGCCCGAGCGGTTTACTCATATTACGATAGATTGTTTCTCTGGCCGGACGCTTGAAACCAAGCGTAAGTTATATAGCTGATTACTTAACTCTTCAGTACACCAAAGACCTTAAAGAATGAAACTTTACAGGTATTTTTACGTACTGATATTTTTAGAATTTAGCTATATCAACAGCTGGTGAAAAACTTGGTGGCTTTTGGTATTCCAGAAGATCATATTTTAATTACGCTGCGTGAAAGTCTATTAGAAAATTGGGGCATTTGTGGTGGGCAAGCTGCGTGCGATGTAGATTTGGGTTTTAAAGTGAATGTTTAATGGTATTTCGTGTTTAGATATCTGTAGATGAGAAAAAATACCCAAAACGAAAAAAGCCCCAACATCCTGTTAGGGCTTTTTCGGATTCTTTCTAGCGGTATAACTCCTGTCGTACCATTAAGCTTCCTGCTCATCGTCTTATCATTGTTGTTTTATGTTCAGTGACATCCTGTCTCTGTATGGACTCACTATAAGATGGATAGGGGGTGCTGCCTAGCCGCAATTTACTGAACATGATGTACGCTTGAGCGTACAAAGTAATTAATGTTAAATCCGATTAGCTACTGACATATTGTAGGAGTTTCTTGAAAGCGGCCTTCAAGGCTTTACTGTCAAACTCATTGGGTTCAAAGGTATCACCTTTATTGCGGGCAGCAATTTCACGAATTTCAATGATCGAATTGGTATCGACCAGCCCCAATTGTGTGCCCACTTGACGAATTTGATCGATTGAACGTGAACCATTGGTCGAACCATAGCTGACGTAGGCAGCAGGTTTACCTGACCATTCTTTACCAACATAATCAAAGGCATTTTTTAAGGCCGGACTATAGCCATGGTTGTATTCAGGGCTGATAAAAATAAAGGCATCACCCGAAGCAATTTTGTCGGCCCAAGCTTGTTGTTTCGGTTGATCATAAATGCCCGTTAATGGAGGGTGGGCACCGGCAAAAATTGGTAAATCCCATTCTTTTAAATCAACAATTTCCGTCTCTATTGTGCTGTAGCCATAGCTTTGAATTTCTGACAGGAGCCAATGAGCCACTTTAATGGCCGTACGACCTTCACGAACGCTTCCCACAATAATCTGAAGTTTCATATCATTTCACGTCTTGTTATTAGTGTTTAATTAACTTAATCGGAAAATAAGTACTTGAATATAACGATTATGTATCTTTAAAATGCATATTTATGAGATAGAAAAAGCAGGGTAAAAACTAAATTTTTGCCATCAAAAAAGCGTCTGAAGACGCTTTTTTTAAATCGACGAGAGTCGATTACATCAGTTTTACCCCTTGCTGACCTGCAGGGGTAACTTTGAAGATTTCCACTTCAAAAGTAATGTTTTTACCTGCCAGTGGATGGTTAAAGTCCACTTCGGTAATGTCTTCCCCTACGGTTTTGATTACGCCGAATAAGCTTTGTTTAGCTTTATCTTCAAATTCGATCATGTGACCAACAACGGGTGCGGGATCAAATTTAACCGTGTCAAATTTCTGCACATTTTCAGGGTTCCACGGACCGAAAGCATCTTCAGGAGGAAGGCTCACGGTACGGCGGTCACCAGCACGTAGACCAAACAGGGCTTTTTCAAAACCGGGCAATAGGCTGCCATCACCGATGACGAGGCTAACCGGTTCTTCACGGTTACGGGTATTGTCAATTTCTACGCCATCTTCAATAGCGACAGAAAAGTGAAGCGCAACTTGTGAGCCCGCTTCAATACGAGTTTCCTCGTTTGGATTGATAAAATCAGTCATTTTTCGCTTCCGCACGCTGAATTCGTTGTTTTTCTAAGAAAAACGTATCGATAAGAAGCAAGATGGTGCCTAGGGTAATGGCACTATCTGCAATATTAAAAGCAGGGAAGTGGCTGTTGTTGTAATACACGTGAATAAAATCCACCACATAGCCGAGGCTAACGCGGTCAATTAGATTACCAATGGCCCCGCCCAAAATGAGTGCAATAGCAAGTGGTAAAATTTTCAGGCTTTTTGGCATACGCATCAGCCAAAATACAAAGACTACAGACACCAGACCTGCCAGTGAAGTAAAGAAATAACGTTGCCATCCACCGGCATCGGACAAGAAACTAAAGGCTGCGCCATAGTTATGCAGTAATGTCCAATTTAAAAAGGGCAGTACAGGTACAGGGTCTGCATAGTTCAGATGTGTACTTGCAATCCATTTGGTCCATTGATCCAGAATAATCGCAACAATGGATAAACCCACCCACACCAAATTGTGTGGGTAGAATTGAAAGAAGCCCTTTTTTTCTTGTGGATTAGGCATATTTTCTCTCTTCGCCTTGACCTGTAGGAAGGTTAATAATACAACGAGAACAAAGACCCGGATGTTCGTGATGTGTATTTACATCCGGCAACACATGCCAGCAGCGTGCACATTTTTCACCATCTGCAGCCGATACCTTCACACGTAAACCTTCAAGGTCAGAGGCTTCACCTTGTGCTTCATCAAAGGCATGAACAATCACTTGAGATGTGATCAGAACGAAACGTAGTTCGTCACCTAAGGTATCCAGCACAGCTTGAAGTTCAGCATTGGCCCACAGTTCAACTTTGGCAGATAGGTTAGAACCGACCAATTTGGCATTACGCACCGCTTCAATGTGTTTATTCACCGCTGATTTCACTGCAATTAAAGTCTGCCATTGTTCTTCTGAAATCAGATTTGCCGTTGATGCCACAGGAATGTCATACCATTCTGTAGTGAACACGTATTTCTCTGATTGTTCAGGAATCAGTGGCCAAGCTTCTTGCGCAGTAAAGGTCAAGATTGGTGCCATCCAACGAACAAAGGCTTGTACCAAGTGATACAAGGCAGTTTGTGCAGAATGACGTGCTTGAGAATCTGCTTTGGTGGTGTACTGACGGTCTTTAATGATGTCGAGATAGAAACCACCTAAGTCATTAATACAGAAGTTGGTCAATGCGCTAGTCACGATATGGAAGTTCATATCTTCATAAGCTTGTTGAACAGTTTTTTGTACTTCCGCAGCACGTTGCAAAATGTATTGATCAAGCGCGATCAATTGATCGACAGGCAAGGCATCAGTAGATGGTTTGAAACCATTTAAGTTAGCCAACAAGAAACGCAATGTGTTACGGATACGGCGGTAACCATCGGATGCACGGCTAAAGATTTCTTTACCCGCAGTCATTTCATAACGGTAGTCTGCAGACGCGATCCAAAAACGCAGGCCATCTGCACCCATGTCTTTGATGATGTCTTGTGGCGTGATCACGTTACCGATCGACTTCGACATTTTGCGGCCTTTTTCATCCACTACGAAGCCGTGCGTCAATAAACCTTTATACGGTGCGCGCTCATTGATGGCAATAGACGTCAATAATGACGACTGGAACCAACCACGGTGTTGGTCTGAACCTTCAAGGTACAAATCCGCAGGATCAGTCAGTTCTTCACGTTCACGCAGTACTGCATAATGCGTTGTACCTGAGTCGAACCATACGTCTAGCGTATCGCGCACCGCGTTATATTGTTCAGCATCTGCACCGATAAACTCAGATGCATCACGGTTATACCAACCATCAATACCTTCTTGTTCAATTAACTTCGCCACTTCTTCGATCAATTCAGGGGTACGTGGGTGCAATTCGTTGGTATCTTTATGCACGAAGAATGGAATTGGCACACCCCAAGTACGTTGACGTGAAATACACCAGTCTGGACGACCTTCAATCATCGCTTGGATACGGTTTTTACCCCAATCTGGTACGAAGTTGATGTCATTTTCAATTGCGTTCAATGCCCCTTGGCGTAAACCTTTGGCATCCATGCTGATGAACCATTGTGGAGTTGCACGGAAGATAATTGGGGTTTTATGGCGCCAGCAGTGCGGGTAGCTATGCTTGATTGGCACATGTGCCCAAAGCTTATTACTTTCAGACAAGGCTGCAATAATTTTTGGATTGGCTTTGTAAATGTGCTCGCCGGCAAAGATCGGTGCAGTTGGTAAATATACCCCGTTACCACCGACAGGGTTGTCAACTTTTAAGTTGTATTGTAAGCCCACTTTATAGTCGTCCACACCGTGGCCAGGCGCTGTATGTACTGCACCCGTACCACTGGTTGCGATTACATGTTCACCCAAAATCACTGGGACTTGGCGTTCAGAAATTAGTGGGTGTTGTAATTGTAGATTTTCAAGTTTGCTACCTACAAAATCGGCAAGCACTTCAACGGTCGTGAAGCCATAACGTTCTGTTGCAGATTCAACCAAGTCTTTGGCTAAGATGAAGTTTTGTGTTTCTTTTTCTTCACCACGTGCTTTGATCAATTGATATTCAATTTCAGCATGCAGCGCAACCGCTTGGTTGGCAGGTATAGTCCACGGTGTGGTAGTCCAGATCACGATATCAGTTGAATCGGTAACGGTTACACCTAGACGTGCAGATAAATCTGCCAAATCAACAACACTGAAACCGACATCAATGGCATCTGATTTTTTATCTTCGTATTCAACTTCTGCTTCAGCCAATGCTGAACCACAGTCTAAACACCAGTTCACTGGTTTTAGGCCTGGTTCAATATGACCAGCTTTGGCAATTGCACCGAGCGAGCGCACGATGTCGGCTTCTTGCTTGAAGTTCATGGTCAGGTAAGGATGATCCCAATCCCCGAACACGCCCATACGCACAAAGTCTTTTTTCTGTAATTCAACTTGCGTGTAGGCATATTCACGGCAAGCTTTACGGAAGGTTGAAGCGTCGACTTTTACGCCGACTTTACCGACTTTTTCTTCGACTTTAAGTTCAATTGGCAGACCGTGACAGTCCCAGCCCGGTACATACGGTGCATCAAAGCCATCCATGACACGGCTTTTGATGATGATGTCTTTCAGGACTTTGTTGACGGCATGACCCAAGTGAATTTGACCATTGGCATACGGAGGGCCGTCATGAAGCACATATTTTTTCTTGCCTATACGCGATGCACGAATCTGCTGATAAATGTTGTCGGCATACCACTCTTCTAACCATTTTGCTTCACGTACTGCCAAATTTGCTTTCATTGCAAATTCAGTACCTGGGAGGTTTAGCGTGGCTTTATAATCCACTGCATTTTCAGGAGTTTGCTTATCGCTCATGCAAGTTGTCTTCCAAATTTATCAGCCGATCGACTGACGCGTTTTACATTAAATAATAGGGGATTAAAACGGAAAATGAGGGTTGTTGTGTCGAAACTCAAGGAGTTCTTCTACATCACGATCAATTCCAGCTTTTAGTGCTTCAAGCGAAGGATAGTTCTTTTCGCCATGTAAAAAGTTCAAGAACGTCACCCGCATTAATAGGCCATACAGATTAGCAGAAACATTCGGGAAATGTACTTCTAATCGCCACTCTGGATGAGTCTGTTTAATGGCTGGACGTGTGCCGACATGACCTGCGCCAAACAGCGCGGTTGGGGCATAACCGGCGATCCCAATTTTCTCAGGATGCTCGGACTTTACTTTATCTTGGAGTGAAAGGGTCTCGCAGACCACCTCGACGGCATAAATACCATTTAAACATGGTTTATGACGGTTTAAACGTACATTAATGGTTGGGAAATTAATGGTACGGCCAATTTGATCACCGTATTGCACCCGTCCAGTAATGCTATACGGACGACCCAATAATTTTGCTGCTAAGGCCAAGTCGCCCGCTTGCAGCGTTTGACGAATACGGGTTGAACTGACACGTTCACCATTTAATTCAATGGTGCCCAAATTGGTCACGTGAAAACCGTAGTTTGTTAAAAACTCGCTATTACCCTGACGGTTTTTACCAAAGTGGAAATCATCACCGAGGACTAAAGCTGTGGCATTGAGTTTTTCTTGTAGGATTTGTGCGAAATCTTCCGCGCTTAAGCTGCGAAATGTATTATCAAATTTCGCAACAGCGATATAGTCCACACCAAGTTCTGTTAAATATTCGACTTTTTCACGTAAAGAGGAAATACGTGGTGGAGCATCATAAGATTTAAAAAATTCAAGCGGTTGAGGCTCAAAAATCATCACCACGGTCTTTAAATTTTGTTGTTCTGCGACAGCTTTGAGCTGCTTGATCATGGCCTGATGACCCAAATGCACACCGTCAAAATTACCAATGGTTACGGCAGTTTTGTGGGGTAAGACATTAGGCGCTAAAGCATTCAGGCGGAGCAGCTTCATGGGCGAATCAAATCGTTGAAAATTTTAAGGACTATATATTGCCATATTCTCACAGTTTCGTCTTGTTGTTGTGTTTTTACTCAGTATTTTTATTTTTGATACCTTAATTATCATAATATTTGATATAAGATACGTGTATAAATCAGTTTTACTTATTTTGAGACTGCTTTATATTGGGTTGAATTCCTTTTTGATAAGCAGAATGTGATGAAAAAGCCGTTTTATCAGCTGGCGCAAAAGCAGGATGTCATCCGTCATTTTACGCCAAACTGGTTCACCGTAGTGATGGGGACGGGCATTTTGGCCCTGATTTTACCAGAATTTCCCTTTGCCAAAGCCTTGCTGTGGCAACTCGGTGCATCTTTGTGGCATTTCAACACCCTGCTTTTCTTGGCTTTTTCTACACTGTATGCTGCGCGCTGGCTGCTGTATCCGCAGGAAGCGAAACAGATTTTTTCCCATCCGAGCATGGCGCTATTTTTAGGCGCAATTCCCATGGGATTGGCGACGGTATTGAATGGCTTTTTAAAATATGGGATTGCACTGTATGGCGATGTAGCCATTCAGATCGCACATACCTTGTGGTTGGTTGATGCCATTTTGGCTGTTGGCATTGGTATCTTAGTACCATTTTGTATGTTCTATAAACAAGATCATCAACTACAGACCATGACGGCAATGTGGTTGCTGCCGATCGTGGCCTGCGAGGTCACAGCTACTTCTGGCGGTTTATTGTTGGCGCATTTAGAGGCAGGGCAGCATGCGGTCAGGATTTTATTGGCCAGCTATATGTTGTGGGGCATGTCTGTATTGCCTGCTTTCGGTATTCTGACGATTTTGATGCTGCGTTTGGCTTTGCATAAATTGCCCGGCAAAGAATTGGCAATCAGTAGTTGGCTGGCGTTGGGGCCGATTGGCACAGGCGCGCTGGCATTACTGGTTTTGGGTGCACAAGCGCCACAGGTATTGGCATTTATTCAGTTAGAACAGCTTGGCGTGTTTTTCCAGCAGGCAGGCATTGTCGCAAGTTTAATTCTGCTTGGGTTTGGCCTATGGTGGTTTGCTATTGCCGTTTTGACCACTTTAAAACATGCGACCAACGATTTGCCTTTTAACCTTGGTTGGTGGGGGCTGACTTTCCCTTTGGGGGTGTTCACGATGGCAGTGTTGAACTCAGGCCATCTGCTGCATATCAGCTTCATTGTAAATATTGGTTTGGCATTGGCTACAATTTTGGTGATGCTCTGGGCGATGGTGATGAGCAGAACGCTAAAAGGAATGTATAGAGGTAATCTGTTCTTTTCTCCCTGTTTGAAAACCTTTCTGGAACGCGAATAGGAATAAGTAAGTCCTATTTTTCAGACGCAGAACCTGATATTACCGAATGAACAGCGCGCAGATTTGCACTCTGTTCATTTATGCACTTTAATGAGCACAAAATTTTTGATGTAACATTATGAACAATCAACTTGCCTTAATGATGGCGCTGCCGAGCGAGTCCAAAGGCTTATTCGAACAGGCCGGCATTGAGGTACATTACAGCGGTATTGGCAAAGTGAATGCCGCATTTAAAGCCTTTGAAGTAATTCAAAAAACCGGCTGCAAAACCCTACTGAATTTAGGTACAGCGGGCAGTTCGCATTTTGATGCACATGCCTTGGTCGAAGTCTCTCAGTTTGTGCAACGTGATATGGACGTGTCACCTCTTGGTTTTGCGGTGGGGGTAACACCTATGGATATCGAGCATCCAGCTGAGATCAGTACAGAAAGCATGTTTGTACATTTACCCAAAGGAATTTGTGGGACGGGGGATAGTTTTGAAACAGGCGCGCCGAAAGTGCCATGTCATCTGGTTGATATGGAAGGCTATGCAATTGCAAAAGTATGTAAAAAACTGGGTATCCGTTTCGTTTCAGTGAAATATATCACCGATGGTGCGAATGACACTGCACATCTGGATTGGGAAGAAAATCTATTGTTCGGTGCAAAAAAATTATTAGAATTATATCAAACGGTAAAATGATTAATGAAGGAAATACGGGTCGGCGACCATAGGGAGCTATGGTCGTATGCCAAGGTGACCTGAATTATTCGACTATTGGTTGCTCAGATGCTTGTTCGGCACGTGGAATCACGCCATACAACATCATGTGCACAGTATGTTGGATAATACGCTGCTGCATGCTGCGGTTCCGCAAGGTTTTACCTGTTACCATTTCCATCTGCGTTGCAAAATCGGCATAGTTCTGAGTAACGGCCCAGATATTTAAAATCAACAATTCAGGGTCAATATCTTTCGAAATTTTGCCTTGTTCTTGCCAATTACTAATCACTTTGGCTTTGCGTTTCACCAATTTTTTCAGCGGACCTTTGAGAATCTCGAGAATGTGCGGTGCACCTTGAATCACTTCGAGTGCAAACAAACGAGAAGCTTTAGGTTGAGTACGTGATACCTCAATTTTTTGCAAAAGGTAATTGGTAATGGCTTCTTCAGGCTCAAGATCAGCTTCAAGCATTTGAAGCGGGGCAAGCCATTTTTGCAATACCGTAGTCAGCACTTCAACATAAAGGGCTTCCTTATTTTCATAATAATAGAAAATATTGGATTTATGCATTTCTGCAATTTGCGCGATCTCATCCAGACTGGCACCATTAAAGCCATATAGGGAAAAGACATCCAGTGCAGCACTCAGCAACTGGTGGCGTTTTTGGGTACTCTTTTTTTGTTCCATCTGCTCTTTTTAGAAAATGAAAAGGGAATGTTCAATTGTACGGCAATTCATCAGATTTGTGCACAATGAAACTTTGTAATTTTATGAATAATGGTAATTTATTCTGTCAGAGGCGCATGATGTGATGATGAGTGCTCTAAATTTTAAATGGTCTTTTTAGACAGGATTTGAGCACAATCTTACTTTTGTTCAGGCATGCTAAAGAAATAACATGAATTGTGCCCCCAGTTTGTCAATTGGTGATAAAAAGGGTTTTTTAGCGCTATCTTTAAACTTTTATATGATTGAAAAAACTACACAAATTTTAATCGGTTAGGAATTATTGGATTGCCGTTCAACTTCAATTGAAGTGGTTTTAAGTGATGTTCCACGTGAAACTTTTAATACCTAAAAGGTTTCAGCGGAACTTATTTTTAACGTATTTTGAAGAAGGTATATTTTTAAGAGGGATGAGATAGAAACACCAATTCGAAAAGCGAGTTTTTAAGGCGTGATTTATTCCTAGAAGATAAATGCATTCAGCTCAAAGTCACGTTTAAAGTGACTTTTTGCAGACCAGAGAATTGCGTTGATAGTTATACAGTGCTTGTCGCGCATTGGGCAGATCATCGACACTGACTTGTTCAAATCCTTGTTCCAAAAACCAGTGTGCTGTACGTGTGGTTAAAATAAACAATTGTTCGATGCCCAAAGCACGAGCCTTTTCTTCAAGATAATGCAAGATTTGACTGCCCCGATTCGATTTACGGTAGCTAGGATGTACCGCCACACAAGCAATTTCAGCCGAACGTTTTTCATTACCCGTCACCGGGATTGGATACAATGCCGCACAGGCCAAAATCGTCCCATCACGTTCAATCACCGCAAAGTGTTCAATTTCATTTTCCAGACGTTCACGTGAGCGATAGACCAAAATTCCTTCTTGTTCGAGCGGACGCAATAAGCTAATCAGGCCCACAACATCTTGAATATTCGCGGTACGTACCTCTTCATAATGCGCATCGGTAATCATGGTACCTGAACCATCGCGAGTGAATAGCTCTTCGACCAAAGCGCCATCATAAGCATACGAAATCACATGTACCCGATGTACCCCTTGTAGCGATGCATTTTTGGCACCACGTAAATGCAGGGCGATATCTGGATTGGAATCTTGATATTTGAAAATGTGCTGATCCAGTTGATGCGGGGTGATTTCACGCAGTAACTGTCCGTGTTCGTCGTTCAGGCCGTGTTGTTTACCCAAGAAAATCAATTTATCGGCTTTCAAGCTAATCGCCGTTTTGGTTGCAACTTCTTCTGCCAATAAGTTAAATACTTCACCGGTCGTGGAATAACCTGTTGGTCCCAAAACCACAATATTGTGACTGTCTAAATGGCGCTGAATGGCATCGAGATCGACGGAACGTACTTCGCCAGACAGTTGAAAATCGACTCCATCTCGAATGCCATACGGTTTTGCTGTGATGAGATTGCCTGAAACTACGTCAATGCGTGCGCCATACATTGGGGAGTTGGCGAGTCCCATCGACAACAACGCTTCAATCTGTAAACGGATCGCCCCTACGGCATTCATCACGGCAGGTAAAGATTCGCGGGTGGTGATACGACGGTGCAGATGAAATGGCGTTTGAATACCGCTATTGTGCAGATTTAGGCTAATTTGAGGCCGAGCACCATGCACTAAAATTAAACGAATGCCCAATGAGTGTAAGAGCGCAATATCATGAATAATGTGTTGGAAATTTTCATGCTGTAGCGCTTCACCATCAAACATAATGACAAAGGTTTTGTTGCGGTGGGCATTGATATAAGGCGCAGAATGTCGGAACCAATGCACATATTGTAAGGTTGTGCTTGAAGAAGGTTCAGATGGATTCGATGGCATGCCTATACTCGTTTAATCGCTGGAGATCTTCTGATTCTAAACAAAAAAATCTTGCTGCGGAAAGCAAATATAAAAAAACACCTGAACTTGTTCAGGTGTTGGGAAAGGGATGTGCTCAGCGGGGGTTGAGTATTAACCGTTTCGAATACGAATAATGCGATCGGTACGGTCATTTACCAGTACATAATCCCCATTAATTTTGTACCACTGTTGGTAACGTCCTGTGTTTGGTAAACGGCGTGCTTCACGATCACTGACTTTATAGCGGCTAGAGTCATAGGCACGTGGAAGGGTTTGACCTACACGCCAATCACGACTTGGATTTACACGTTTGTTATAACGGTCATTCTCCCACTTATTATTGTGATGATGGTCATTCCAGCGTGAATCATGATGCTGGTGATTTTGATGCTGATAGTTTTGATGGTAACGACGATCATCATGACGATAGTCCGGTGCAGCCATAACTGCGGTCGTTGCCATTAAAGCCGATACTGAAAGAACTAAAGTCGATAGAATTTTGTTCATGGGGTGCCTCTTTCAATTTTTTAATCTGTTTTTCAATGATTCAAAATTAGCGAAAAAGTTCAGAGAAAGCGTGAGGGCAATATAGTTGAATTGTGAAATGTATGGAGGAAATTAGAAGAACTGTAAATTGCCTGAAACATCGCGTAGTTAAGGGCTGTGGCTCAAAGCTTGAAAGACAGGATAAAAAAAGCCCAGCTTAAATTTGGGCTTTTAAAAGATAGGGTTTTTCAGTGTGGCGTGTTGAATTTATAAACCTAAAATTTTAAGAATATTATTGCTGTCTGAGTTGACTAAAATATAGTCATTGTTGATTTTGTACCATTGTTGATTACGTGACGGTTTAGGCAAGTTATGCTCTTTATAATCAACCTTGTAGCCATTACCACGATAATGTTGTGGCATGACATAGCCCGTTTGCCATTTATGTTGTTGCAAACGTTTGACTCCACGCTCTTCACGCATACGGCGACGATCTTCAATATCGTCATCATCCTGATGACCACGGAAATCTCGATCTTTTTTCATGTGACCATAAGCATTGCCGCGTGGGCCATCAAAGCCACGTTCATCGTGATTGAAGTGAGGAGCCGCAGAGAGCATGCTGCTAGTTATCAAAGCACTGAAAGAAAGAGCCAAGATTGGCAAAATCTTTTTCATGTTCAACCCTCATATAGTTATAGATCTTCAATACAACTACTGTACGCATTAAATGCAGAGAAACTGTGAAGAAAGATGAATATTTCTTTAAATAAAGCGAAGAGAATACGGATATTATGCGATAAATTTGGCCGCAATAACAATCCTCTACGGCCTATAGCCTAAAAAGCTTCGATGTTTCTGTCAAATCTAAAAACAGCTTAGTGCTTGCGAATGAATCATATTGCTCAAAAATAAACAGTGCCCATCGGAGAAAGATGGGCAAAATATAGGTCCCGATTTAGGCTGTACAGTGCTTGATCTAGCTCTTAATACCATTGCTCATTAAGCTGTTGTAAAGAGCAAATTGCTTGAGCGACACATTCGGCTTGAACTGCGTCATCCAAGGCCTGAATCAGGTTTTCTGTCAGCTGTAAGTTTTCAATCGAACGAATGGTTTCAGTTTTACGGACTTGGTCAGCCATATCAAATCTCCTGGTACATTGCTGTGGTTACCAACATGGTAGGTGAATCTATTTAATTTGGAAAACTGAATAAATTTATAAAATCAATTTGAAAATACGATCAATGAATTGAATAGAATATCCATGGAGATTTGATTTAAGTGATTAAAAAATTGGCATAAAAAAGGGCCTTCGAAAAAGCCCTTTGTGGATATTTTTTAGATGATGATTGATTTAGCCTTAGTAAGCATATTTCAGGTCAGTGTAGTCGGTGAGTGATTTTTGCAGATGCGCTTGAATAAACTCATTTACATCTTCTGGGGTCATCGCTTGACCTTGTTTGGTAATCACATGTTCAAATGGAGCTTGACCTTGTGCCGTAATACGGTAAACAAAGTTGGTCATCACTTGATAACCGGCTTCTTGTTTTTGAATGCAGGTCACATAGAAATAGGCATGTTCGAAGTTTAAATCGGTGTGTGAGAAAATAAATTGCTCAAATAGTTTGGCATTTTGTCCCACTTCAAGCGACTGCAAATCATTCACGATGCTGGGATCGAATTTCATGCCATATTTTGCAGAAATCGGTTGGCCATCGACCAGTAGGCTGATCATGTCATCCTCTGTAGGGGTCACCGTAATATTACTGAAGTCAGACATGAGGGAAATCCAGAGTGTTTAAAATTGTTCTTAAGTATCGGCAAATTTAGTAAAAACTCAAGTCCACTTTCGCGTAGCCCATAGAATTTCACGCCATTTTAAGCCGGATATCTTTGCTTTGAAGCATAAAAAAGGAAGCTTGTGTGCTTCCTTTTATTTAAATAGATCAAGGCTGATTCAGTCTTGTGCATCAATACTTTCACCATTTAAATGCAAGCTGTCATCTCCCATCAGATACAGATAGGCAGGCATGATATTTTCTGGTGTTGGCAAAGTTTTCGGATCTTCATCCGGATAGGCTTTGGCACGCATCGCAGTACGTGTTGCACCGGGGTTGATGCAATTAAACCGAATATTCGGATGGGCATTTTCTTTGGCAAACAAGGTACTGACGGCTTCAATGGCAATTTTTGACACTGAATAGGCACCCCAACGTTCACGGGCTTCACGTCCGACGCCTGAGCTGGCAAAAACCACAGAGGCATGTTCTGATTTTTGCAGTAACGGCATCAATTCTTGGGTTAGAACAAAAGGTGCGCGTAAGTTCACCGCCATCACATCGTCCCAGACATCGACAGGATAATGTGCAAGCTCAGTACGTTCACCTAAAATACCAGCATTATGCAAAATGCCATCAAGGCGGCCAAATTGCTTTTCTAAGGTATCGACCAATAGTTCATAGTCACGAGGGGAGGCACTCGACAGTTGTAATGGTAAAATTGCCGGTTGAGGTGCACCTAAACCTTCAATTTCATCATAAATCACTTCGAGTTTATTCAGTGTACGGCCATGCAGCACCACGGTTGCGCCATGTAAGGCATAACTCAGCGCAGCCGCACGGCCAATACCATCGCCCGCACCTGTAATTAGGATAATACGATCTTTCAGGAGATCGGGGCGAGGTTGATATTCTGAATATTTCATAGACACCTCCTCGTTTTATTGTGTTCTGTTCTATCGTTATAAAGTCGTTGCAGCCAGCATTTTCGGTTGAATCACTAAGGCTTGAAGAACCTGTTGTAATTCAGCAACAGTGTTCACTATACAATTCGCTTGCCAAGCTGTTAAGTCATCTTTGTGTTGTAACGGTAAATATCCGTAAGCAGCCAAAATCGTGTACATCTGCGCGTTGCGACCGGCATCAATGTCCCGTGGATGATCACCGACATAGATACAGTCTTTTGCGTCGATTTGGATCTGCTGAGCTGCCAGATACATCGGTTCAGGGTCAGGCTTGGTTTTGCTGACATCATCCGGGCAGACCAAAACGGCACAGCGTTCTGTTAAATTCAACGCCTCTAACAATGCTTCACTGAGCCAACGCGGTTTATTGGTCACAATGCCCCAAGGAATTTGATGTTGTTCCAGTTCGGCCAACAGGGGATACATCCCTTCAAAAAGGTCAGTATCAACGGCAATATCCGCACCATATAGGTCTAAAAAGCGTTGACGATGTGCCAGAAAAACTGGGTCTTCGACATCCAGTTCAGGATAGACCAATTTCACCATGGCGCGCGCACCTTCAGACACCTGAGTGCGAATGTCGTCATCCGCCACAATGGCACAGCCTTTATCGCGGCACATGTCTTGAATAATACGGATAAAGTCGGCAGCAGTATCGATTAACGTCCCATCAAGGTCAAACAGTACGGCTTTCATTCGGCTTCTTCTTTGACAGTGTGCGCCATGTAATTTACATCCACATTGGGTGCGAGCCAATAACGCTTGGTAATTGGGTTGTAATGTAAGCCGGTCATGTTTTTGAGTTTTAATTTGGCACCCCGAATATCATGGGCCAGCTCAGAGGGTTTGATAAATTTTGAATAATCGTGCGTGCCTTTAGCGAGCATACGTAAAATATATTCAGCACCAATAATCGCAAATAAATACGATTTAGGATTACGGTTAATGGTCGAGAAGAACACATGACCGCCCGGCTTGACTAACTTTTGGCAGGCCAAAATAATCGATGCAGGATCGGGGACGTGTTCGAGCATTTCCATACAGGTCACCACGTCATATTGCCCTGCTTGCTCTTCAGCCAACTGTTCAACGGGAACTTGGCGATATTCAATGTTCTGCACATTTTCTTGTTCGGCATGCAGACGCGCAACGTTGAGTGGCGCTGCGCCCATATCGATCCCCAAAACTTGGGCACCACGGCGCGCCATGCTTTCGGCCAAAATACCGCCACCGCAACCGACATCCAGTACTTTCTTACCCGTGATACCACCTGAATGCTCATCAATCCAGTTTAAGCGCAGTGGATTGATCATATGTAAAGGGCGGAACTCAGAATGCTGATCCCACCATATGGCTGCGAAAGCTTCAAATTTGGCAATTTCTTGTGGATCAACATTCAATTGCGACATCGGTGTCACCTCAATCAAGTCTTTATATTTTAGAAAAAAGTTCAATGTGAGTTAGTGTAGCGCGTCCTGAAAAAAAAGCGATAAAAGTGGTAAAAAAGTTCACAGAATAAAAACGAAATCGGCAGATTTGATTTATAGTGTTGCCATAAACTAATCATAATGATTTTGAGGACAATAAGTTCAATGAAAAAATTTCTTCTAGGTACGATTACAACAGCTCTTTTGGCTTTTTCAGGCAGTACAATGGCTGCACAGTTTGTTGCAGGGACAGATTACACTGTTCTTCCGCAACCCGTTAAAGTGGAACGTCCGGGTAAAATCGAAGTTCGTGAGTTCTTTTGGTACGGTTGCCCACACTGCTTTACATTAGAACCGCATATGCAGGCATGGTTAAAACAATTACCTAAAGATGTACGTTTTGTCCGTACACCCGCTGCGATGAACCCATTTTGGGAACAAGGTGCACGTGCTTACTATGCTTCTGAAGCATTGGGGGTGCGTCAAAAAGCACATTTACAACTTCTCCATGACATTCATGTCGGTCAAAAAAATATTCTAGAACAAGGCGCTTTTGCGAAGTTCTATACACGTTATGGTGTACCTGAAGCGAAATTTAACAGCACCTATAATTCATTTGCGGTGTCTTCTAAAATTGCCCAAGCGAAAAGTTTAGCAGCGCAATATAAATTGAGCGGCGTACCTGCAATTACCGTGAATGGTAAATATATCGTACAAGGTGAGGATGCGCGTACCGTTGAAATCGTGAAATATCTTGTAGATCAAGAACGTAAAGCGAAATAAGAGTTCTACAGAAAAAGCCGCATTGTTATGCGGCTTTTTTATGCAACTTTAAAGTCGGTCACGGTTGCTTCAAACTTAAAAATAAAGTGGATGACAGCTCAGTTTAAGGATGCTGTGCTAATGACCGGTCCCAGTGCAGAATACCGCGGAACAGGAGTTGGACTTGTGTTTGGACTTGGCGACGAAACAGTTGCAAGTCCTCTTGTTGTTGCGGATGATTGTCTTGACGTTGCAGATCAATCCACTGCATGACCCAACTGAGGGTCAATTCAAATAGAATCTGTGCCAAGACTTTTAAATCTTGTTCAGACTGAATATGTTGTGTTGCTTTCATCTGCGCGAGAGCTTGAGTAAGATCTGAGCTGAGAAAGTTAAATTCACGGGCAATCGCTTGGCGTAAAGTTGGTGAGCCGCCCCAGCGTTCTGCAATCAGAAATATCCATGCTTCGGGAAATGCTTCGACCCGCTGAAATAAATAATCGAGCGTGGCGCGAGTCTGTACATCAGTCGGTTGGAAATAGTGCAGACTCAGTTGGTTCAGGATATTTTTAAGATATAAAGACATTTGATCGACCAGCTCTAGACCCAGTTCATCCATGTCCTGAAAATGCCGATAGAACGCTGCGGGAACCAAACCGACATGGCGGGAAATCTCACGCAAACTTAAACTACTGAATGAACGGCCTGTCGTGCTGAGTGACAATGCGGCATCAAGGATGGCTTTTCGACTTTGTTGTTTACGTTCTTCCCGTATCGACATGCAATTCTTCCTGAATCTTGCGAATCCGCAGTTTAGCAAATTTCGAATATCGACACGATGGTACAGCATAGCGAGATTGACGTAGTGGTGGAGTTGAGGCATAGATTTTGTAAATGCAGAACATGACATCCCGAATCTTGTCTTGCCTTCTGTTATAATGTGCCGCAATCAATTTTTATCAGATGAAGAGCACATTATGCGTATCGACCAACGAGCATTAGATCAATTACGTGAAGTAAAAATTACGCGTAACTACACACGTTATGCAGAAGGTTCAGTATTGGTTGAATTTGGTCATACAAAAGTGCTGTGTACAGCGAGTGTCGACAACTCAGTACCACGTTTTTTAAAAGGCAAGGGTCAAGGCTGGGTGACTGCAGAATATGGAATGTTGCCACGCTCAACACATACCCGTATGGATCGCGAAGCTGCACGTGGTAAACAAAGTGGTCGTACCCAAGAAATCCAACGTTTGATTGGTCGTAGCTTACGTGCGATGGTTGACCTGAAAAAACTGGGTGAAAATACCATCAGTATTGATTGTGACGTGATTCAGGCCGATGGCGGTACACGTACGGCTGCAATTACAGGCGCAGCAGTTGCATTGGTTGATGCAATGAATGTCTTGCTGGAAAACAAAAAAATTAAACACGATCCTTTAAAAGGTTTGGTTGCTGCGATTTCTGTGGGTATGTATCAAGACGAAGCTTTACTGGATCTTTGCTACGAAGAAGATTCAAGCTGCCAAACAGACATGAACGTGGTGATGACCCAAGCGGGTGAGTTCATTGAACTTCAAGGTACCGCGGAAGACAAACCATTTACCCGTACACAATGTAATGAAATGCTGGAATTGGCTGAAAAAGGCATTCAAGCATTGATTCAAAAGCAACAAGAAGCTTTAGGTTGGTAGGTTATTTACCTATGTTTTAAGCATTGTTGATAAAAAACGCACCATTTGGTGCGTTTTTTATGCACTATAGATCGGACGTTAGCTGAGTCAACATTTTTCGTTTAAAAAATAAATATGAAAATCGAAAAATTAGGAGACTGTTCTAAATTTTGTGCTTCGCACAACCTTCAAAAATCCAACGTCTTAAGCATTAAAGCGCATAGATAAATCCACTGCTTTCACATCTTTAGTCAATACACCCATCGAAATATAATCCACGCCAGTGGTTGCCACTTCACGTAAATTGTCGATGGTGATATTGCCTGAAGCTTCAAGCTTACAACGACCAGCCACATGTTTCACCGCATCAATCATTTGCTGCTGACTAAAGTTATCCAGCATCACAATATCGGCACCTGCTTCAAGTGCTTGATTGAGTTCATCCCAGGTTTCCACCTCCACTTCTACTGGTTTGCCCGGTGCAATAGTGTGGGCTTTACGAATGGCGTGTACAATGCCGCCGGCTGCCATGATGTGATTTTCTTTAATCAAAAAGGCATCAAATAAACCCAAACGATGATTTTGCCCACCCCCGACAGCGACTGCATATTTTTGTGCAATACGCAGACCGGGCAAGGTTTTACGGGTATCGAGTAAGCGGGTATTTAATCCTTCTAGTCGTTGTACATAGGCTGCTGTTTTGGTCGCAACAGCAGACAGAGTTTGGACAAAGTTCAGCGCAGGGCGTTCAACGGTTAAAAGGCTACGTGCTGAACCAGCCAATTTTAAAAATGCCTCACCCGCGGCAACGCGGTCACCTTCATTTTTCAGCCAAGTCACTTGTACGTTTGAATCATAGGCTTGAATTAAGGCATTCACCCAAGGTTGTCCTGCCAGCACCATCTCTTCACGGCTAATAATGGTTGCATTGGCTTGTTCATCTTCCGGTGTTAACAGGGCGGTAATATCACCGTCACCAATATCTTCCTGTAAGGCTTGTTGAATATTGATTTGGATTGATTGCTCAAGCAAAGATTGCGATATGCTCATAAGAAGTTCCGTATCTTTTTTAACCCGGGAAATGTGCGCGTTATATTAGCATTGTTCCTGAAAAATGAGCGATTTTTCACTGCTTTTACAGACATCAATTGAGATTTAGAAGTGAAAGTTTTAGCATTCAAACTTCAATCTACAGTATGGCCGCATTCACAGCGTCCACTTTGACCTAGGATTCTAATATGTCACAGGCAACAACCTTTCAGGTGCAAGATGGACAATTGCTCGGTGCACGTCAAATTCCTTCACCGAATTTTAATCAGCGTCCTGAGCACACGGAAATTCAGCTTGTGGTGATTCATAATATCAGTTTGCCGCCTTCGCAATTTGGTGGTGGCTATATTGAACAATTTTTCCAAAACCAATTAGATTGGTCATTGCATCCCTATTTTCAAACGATTGAAGGCATGCAAGTGTCGACCCATTTGCTGATTTTACGTAGTGGGGAAGTGCTGCAATTCGTCAACTTCAATGATCGTGCTTGGCATGCGGGGCGTTCAACTTATTTGGGTTATCCAGAGTGCAATGACTATTCGATTGGTATTGAGCTTGAAGGCAGTGATGATCTTGCTTTTGAGTCGGCACAATATGCGGCGTTGGTTGAAGTGGTGGCATGTTTACAACAAGCTTATCCTAAAATTCAACGACATATCGCGGGGCATTCAGATATTGCACCGGGACGTAAAACCGATCCGGGCCCATTCTTTCAATGGTCTGAATTTCGCCAACAGCTACAGCAGTTTAAAAACAAATAAACCACACACTCTGCGTTCAATAAAGCAATGAACTTTATTCACGAGATTCATTACAATAGGCGCACTTTCAAAAGCGAGTAAAACCGATGGCGCTTTGGCGTTCGACCGTCATTGTCAGTGCGATGACAATGCTGTCCCGCGTATTGGGACTGGTACGGGATATTGTCCTGTTAAATGTATTTGGTGCGGGTAAAGACTTCGATACCTTTGTTGTGGCCTTTCGTATCCCTAACTTTTTCCGGCGGCTGTTTGCAGAAGGGGCATTTTCACAGGCTTTTATTCCTGTCCTGACGGAATATAAAACCACTCGAACCCATGCAGAAGTGCAAATTCTCATTAGTCGTGTGTTTGGCTGTTTGGGTCTGGTGATGACCAGTTTGACCTTCATTGCCATGGTGGCAGCGCCTGCGATTATTTATATCTATGCGCCAGGTTTCCATGGAGATGCTGAAAAATTTGCACTGGCATCGGATATGTTCCGTTTAACCATTCCGTATTTACTGTTCATGTCATTGACTGCATTTGCCAGTAGTATTCTCAACAGCTATGGCTCGTTTAGTACCCCTGCATTTGCCCCGGTATTACTCAACGTTGCGATGATTGCCGGAGCATTGTGGCTCACGCCCTATATGGCTGAACCGATCATGGCCCTCGGTTGGTCTGTGGTGGCCGCAGGTTTCTTACAGTTGGCGATTCAAATTCCTGAGTTATGGCGTAAAAAATTACTGATTCCACCGAAAGTGGATTTCAAACATGAAGGTGTTGATCGCATCATGAAATTGATGTTGCCGGCATTATTTGGTGTGTCGGTGACGCAAATTAACTTGTTGCTGAATACCATTTGGGCGTCCTTCATGCAAGATGGTTCGGTCTCTTGGTTATACAGTGCCGAGCGTATGACCGAGCTACCACTAGGCTTGATTGGTGTGGCAATTGGTACGGTGATTTTACCGTCATTGTCTGCACGCCATGCCGAGCAGGATCAGGAAAAATTCCGCAAAATGATTGATTGGGCAGCCAAAGTGATTATTTTGGTCGGTGTACCGGCCAGTATTGCGCTGTTTATGTTATCGACGCCAATTATTCAAGCCTTGTTTGAACGTGGTCAATTCACGTTTGAAGATACCCAAATGACCGCGTTGGCTTTGCAGTGTATGAGTGCTGGGGTGATTTCATTCATGTTGATTAAAGTCTTTGCACCGGGCTTTTATGCACAGCAAGACACTAAAACGCCTGTACGTGTTGGTTTGATGGCGGTTGCAGCCAATGCGATTTTGAACGTAATCTTCATTGGCTTCTTTAAACTCATCGACTGGGAAGCAGAACACATGGCACTGGCTTTGGCGTCTTCAGGGTCGGCTTTAGTCAATGCGGGGATGTTGTATTTTTATCTGCATAAACGCAATATTTTCCGTTTTGGTGCACATTGGAAAAAATTAGTGCTGCAATTCGGGATTGCCAATGCGGCGATGATTGCTGCGCTGTGGTATGGCCTTACATGGTATAATGGAGATGTTTCTGCGTGGATGCGCGTGCTCGAAGTGGCCATCCTATGTCTGGTCGGTGTTGCTGCTTATGCAATTGCGCTGATTGCGACAGGATTTAGACCTCGTCATTTAAAGCCATAATTTAGACACCAAAAAAATAAGAGCCGATGGGCTCTTATTTTTTTATCTGGCTAAGGCTAAATTACGAAGAACTTAGCGTGAGTGAATGTCATTTTTGTAGTTTTGATCATCAATCAATTGATTAAGCAACAAAGTCTGTGAATTTAAACTTTTCCTCGTGAGAGGAAACCAACAATTGCCAAGATCACAGCGATGACCAACAAAATAACGGCGAAATCCTTAGATAGGCCTGCGACACCACCAAAACCGAGCAGACTAGCAATTAAGGCAATGACAGCGAAAATAATAGCCCAACGAAACATAGCTTTTCTCCAAGTGATTTTTATTTTGTGTCTTCAGTATAGGAGCGCTGCACTTAGGTCTATGTATTCTTTTGTTTATTAAATGTTCAACATTCAGTAAGGTAGATTGAGAATTTTTACTCAGGCTCAGTTAAGATGCCTGTCAACGTTGTTTTTGAGCGAGATTATGACTGACAATTTGCGCCCTCATTTTTGGAAAAAGCATGCATTGACTGAATTGACGCATGCAGAATGGGAGGCACTGTGTGATGGATGTGGTTTATGCTGTCTAATCAAACTTGAAGATGAAGATACGCATGAAGTGGCGTACACCAAAGTAGCGTGTAAGTTATTGGACTGCCAGACAGCCAGTTGTTCAGATTACCCCAATCGTAAAAAAATCGTGCCAGATTGTATCCAGTTGACCCCTGAGCAAATTAATCAGTTTCATTGGTTACCGCCCAGTTGTGCATATCGACGGATTTCAGAGCATAAAGATTTGCCGCGTTGGCATCATTTACTGACAGGAAGCCGAAGCAGTATTATGTCAGCACGCAAGTCTGCGGCGGGGCGCTGTATCAGTGAAGAGCAGGTCGATCCAGACGATATTGAAGATTATATTGTGCGCTGGGTTCGCTAAACATGAATTGGATATTAATGTAAGGATTCCGTTGTCACGTTAGAGCTGGTCTTGCATCATCGCAAGGAAATCGTGTTCAGAAAGTACCTGAAAACCATGCTGTTTGAGCAGTGCAGTGGTGACGCCATAACCATCAATTTTGGTTCGAGTAAAGGTGCCATCATAAATATAGCGGCTGCCACAGGATGGACTATTTTCTTTTAATATCACGACATCGACTTTATGCCGCTGCGCAAGGGCGAGCATACGCTGCGCGCCAGCAATAAATTCGGCACTGACATCTGTGCCAATCACATCTTTGACTTGAGCGGTGCCATTCAGCACGTCATTGGCTTGACCATTTTGGATTTCGGCCGGGAAACGCGGGCAACTTAGACCACCCAACATTTCTGGGCATGCTGTAATCACTTCATGGGTGTGCAGCAATTGGCAAATGGCGTCCTGTGCATTGGAGGTTGCATCATATCGAACGGTATGGCCTGCAAGACAGGCACTGACTAAATACTTAAGGGACATAAAGCTGTACTCCAAAAAAACTTAATGATGCAAGAGCTGCATAGCCTTGTCATAGCTGAGTGGGCGATAAAAATAAAAGCCCTGTCCAATATGGCAGTCGCATTCTTTGAGTGTGTCGACTTGCTCTGAGTGTTCAATCCCTTCGACTAAAATTTTGAGTGATATGCTGGCCCCGATTTGGGTAATGGCTTTGACGATGGCCAAAGCTGAGCTATCAGTATGCATGCGTTCAACAAAATTTCGGTCTATTTTTAGACAATCTACAGGATAATTGCTGAGTCGTGTGAGTGATGAATGTCCTGTACCAAAATCATCTAGTGAAATATGGATGCCATTTTTTTTCAATAAATGCAGGGCGCGAATAACATAATTGGCTCCGCGTTCCGACAAGCTCTGCTCGGTAATTTCCAGTTCGATAATGTCAGGTGAAATTTTATATTCATGCAAACGATTTAAGAGTTTTTCAGCATAATCATCTCTTAAAAATTCGACGGGTGCAGCATTAATGGAGATGGGGAGCGCTTTTAGCCCAGCTTTGGTCCAGCGTTGAATATCTTTAAAAATTTTAATTTGCATGGTTTCACTAATTCGTGAAGCCAGTTCATAGTCTTGAAATGCTGCAAAAATTTGTGAGGGTAGCTGAAGTTGTTGCTCTTGATCGTACCAGCGTAGTAAAGCTTCAAAGCCAACGACTTTACCATCACTGAGGCGGACTTTAGGCTGATAAAAAGGAAAGATCTGACCCGATTTAATAATACTACGGGCCAAGGTCAACTGGCGGGTGGTATTTTCAAGGGTTTTGAGCATGGTCTGAGTGAACATACGAATTCCACCACGGCCACTAATTTTTAAATCATTTAAAGCGATGTCAGCGCATTTCAGCAGGTTGGAGGTATTTTGTGCATCCCGTGGGTAGATGGCACAGCCGATGCTCATGCCAAGATTGATATATTGTTGATTATAGAAAATCGGCAGGTCCATCTGCTTACAGGCAATCTTGGCTACTTCGATCAGTTGAGCTTGCGACTCGAGTTGAGGAATTAAGACTGCAAATTCATCACCCCCAAGGCGCGCAATACTAATCTCAGCATCGAAACATTGCTGAAAGCGTTGTCCTAAATGATGCAGTAAATGATCACCAGCAATATGCCCTAACGTGTCATTTACATGTTTAAAATAATCTAAATCGATCAGCAAAAGTCCCAATTGTTGCTGCTTGTCATGCGCCTGTTTTACATGCGTTTTAAAGATCCGACTAAATGCGCGCCGATTTAATAATCCAGTGAGATCATCTTGTTCAATAATTTGCTGCAGTTTGGTTTCGGTCTGATGTTGCAAGGAAATATCACGAGAAACACATAAAATTTCTTTGATTTGACCCTGTTGATCTAAGATCGGCGTTAATATATTGTCCCAGTAGGCAATGGATTGGTTTTCCAGCCGACTCTCTCCTCTAAAGCGTGAGGTTTTACCTTGCACAGCCTCATCTAAAGCAATTTGTCCTGCAGCACGAATAGATTCAGGCAGTAGGTTCAACCAGAGCATACCAAATTGTGTTTCGTTGGGCGCTACGCCGAGAGCCGAGCAACCGGCTTGGTTCATATGGATGACTCGGCCATCTGGGGCTAGTAACTTAATACAGTCAATACTGGCATCCAGCATATAATTACGACTTTCAACTTGGTGTTGCAGTTGCTCAATCACCCTAAATTCTGCTTCAAGGTCAATAAATTGCACCATGCATTGATAAGCATCGGTCGCATTTGAGCTATAGCTGACTTGAACTAAGGTCGTGTGATAGGTATGGTCGGGTTGTTTGAGGCGGATGATGGATTGAAAAGTGCGTTGCTGTTGTTGTGATTGTTGCCAAAGCTGTTGAAAATTTTCGACTTGATTGGGATGAATCTGAGCAAGCCAAAGAGCGGCCTCTGGATGCAGATGATCGGTCTCTAGCAGTTGTCTGAAAGCTTGGTTTACATAACGTTTTTGTTGTTTTAATAGCCAGATAGGTTGCGCGATTTGTTCTGAAAATTGTTGCATCTGCTGAAGTTCTAAGCATGGTACCTGAGATGCATTTTGTAATACATTTAAAGGGCGATCCGAGCTCTGCTGAACAGCGGGGATCTGCTTTTGTTTCAGTGATTGCTTCATACAATCGGTCCAAGTGGGTCAGGCAAGTCGCTAATAATAGAGTATAAACCTAATGGTACTTTAATTAGAATAATTTGGCACAGCTAGTCTTGTTACATTATAGTGAATATTCATTTAAGTATACTTACAACTTGCTATTCTGGATAGTACTGAATACTGTGATCATGATCTTGCAATTGAGCTGATTATTTAGCTCAAAGATGATGTACGGGCAGTGTTAGAATAGAGCAACTTTCCTCAATTCGCCTGAAATGAAATAATAAAATGTCAGACAGTCATATCCCACTTCCTGAACGTCTTCGCCCCTATGATTTATCTCAAATTATTGGGCAGGATCACTTATTGGGTGAAGATGCACCTTTGCGTCAAATGATTGACCAAGGACATCTCCCATCAATTATTTTTTGGGGCCCACCGGGGGTGGGTAAAACCACGATTGCTCTGTTACTGGCGCAGGCGGTAGACCGTCCCTTTATCAGTTTATCTGCACTGAATACAGGGGTAAAAGAGTTACGCGAGATTATTGCTGATGGTGGCGACTTACTGACCCCAGTGGTGTTTATTGACGAAATTCACCGTTTTAATAAATCCCAGCAAGATGCATTATTAAATGCGGTTGAGAAAGGCAAAATTACCTTAATCGGTGCAACCACTGAAAATCCATCTTTTGAAGTGAATAACGCTCTGTTATCACGTTGTCAGGTTTATAGCTTAAATGCGCTGAGCAATGAGGCGATTGAGACGTTATTGACTCAAGCCATTCAGCAAGATGAGTTTTTAAAACAACGCTATATTCAGATTGAAGAATATGAGGCGCTATTTCAATTTGCAGCAGGTGATGCACGCAAGGCTTTAAACCTACTGGATTTAATTGCCAGCACTTTTGAACCTGACTTAGAAAACATCATAACCAATGCCGTGGTGGTTAAAGTTGCACAGCAAAATATTGCACGCTATGACAAGTCTGGTGAGCAGCATTATGACTTGGTTTCAGCCTTTATTAAATCGATCCGTGGCAGTGATCCGGATGCAACGCTGTATTGGATGGCACGGATGTTAAAGGGAGGAGAAGATCCGGTCTTTATTGCACGGCGTATGCTGATTGCGGCATCGGAAGATATTGGCAATTCCAACCCGAATGCCTTGTTGCTTGCGGGTGAATGTTTCCGTTCTGTGCAAGCTGTAGGGATGCCGGAATGTCGGATTATTTTGGGGCAGTGTGCAGTGTATCTGGCAACCAGTGCCAAAAGTAACAGTACGTATTTGGCCATTAATAAAGCACTGGAATTGGCAGAAAAAACCTCAAACTTACCTGTACCCTTACATCTACGCAATGCACCGACCAAAATGATGCAAGAACAGGGCTATGGTGTCGATTATCTCTATCCACATAACTATCCAGAACATTTCGTGCTACAGGAATACCTTCCACCAGAATTAAAAGGTACGAAGTTGTACGAATCTGCACGGAATAAACGCGAAGTTGAAGGTGAACGTTTACAGCAGCGCCGTTGGATGCAGCAGCAACAATAAATCTTTAAATTTTTTTTGAGGCGCTTAGGTGCCTTTTTTTAATGTGTCGCACTTGTGATTTGAATCTGCGGTATAAAAAAACCGAGCTTAATTGCTCGGTTTTTTGAATTCGTCGAACGAATTAAATATCAGAAAGATCGATACCTAAACGTGTAGCAACTTCTTCGTAAGCTTCAACAACACCACCCAAACCTTGACGGAAACGGTCTTTGTCGAGTTTTTTCTTGGTGTCTTTGTCCCATAGGCGGCAGCCGTCTGGAGAGAATTCATCACCAAGTACGATACGGTCGTGGAACATACCAAATTCAAGTTTAAAGTCAACAAGCAGCATGTTGCCTGCGTCGAATAAACCTTTGAGAACTTCGTTCACTTTGTAAGTTAATTCTTTCATTTGAGCAAGCTGTTCAGCATTTGCCCAACCTAAAGCAATCGCTTGTGACTCATTGACCATTGGGTCGCCTAACGCATCGTCTTTAAAGAACAATTCGAAAGTTGGTGGAGTCAACTCTTTACCTTCTTCAACGCCTAAACGACGGCAAAGTGAACCTGCTGCATAGTTACGAATTACACACTCTACAGGCACCATCGTTAATTTTTTAACCAACACTTCAGTTGGAGAAAGTAATTTCTCGAAGTGAGTTTCAATACCAGCAGCAGCCAATTTTTCCATGATGAAGGCGTTAAAACGGTTGTTCACCTTACCTTTACGATCCAGCTGTTCGATTTTTTCGCCGTTGAATGCAGAAGCATCGTCACGGAAAACTAGGATGAGGTGGTCTGAACTATCTGTTTCATAAACAGATTTCGCTTTACCAGTATAGAGCAAGGTTTGTTTTAACATGAGGGAACCTTTTTCGAGAAAAAATGCCTAGTACGACTAGGCTGGCCAATTTTGGTAAATTTGAGTTAACAGCTCAGCAGCTTTTTCTTTGTCTGCAAAACTGTTATCGGCATTGAACACAGCGATATTGTTGCTTGAACCTACAGAAGAAAGTCTTAAGACATAGGTCTGTTGATCGACCTTGACGGTTACTTCGTAACGGTTTTTGCTCTGACCAACGATGGTATGGTTAAGGCTGCTGAGGGTAGCAAGTGTGTATTGCCAAATTGTAGCAGAATTTCCTTCCACTTTGAGCAGTGGATTCTGATTTCCATCGACCAATAATTGAGGGTGGCTGATATTTGTACTTTCAGTTGTGGATTCTGAAGTGGATGGGACGCTTTCCTCGCTAGGACGAGGAAGGGCAAAGCGGTTGCCACGCTTGTTTTCAAGATTTGGTGCGTGCTCAATTGCAAGCGGGTCAACCGATGGCGCTGGATACAATGGCGTTGCAGGACGAACCATCGAACCTTCAGGATATTTTAATGGCTCCACATCTGTGGTTTCTTTATAGTCCAGCGTGCCATTATTGAAGGCAAGTGAACTACAACCGGCCAATGTAAATACTGAAAGTGCCAGGCTAAGTCCTAAACGTAATTGCATCATGTTTTGCTCTTCTTTATTTAATAACGCCCGCAGTGATCAGTGCTTCACGAAGCGGAGTACGATATTGTTCTGCAAGTGGTGTTAATGGTAAACGAATACCTGTTTCAATGAGGTTCATTTCATGAAGTGCCCATTTCACAGGAATTGGGTTCGATTCGCAAAATAAAATTTGATGTAAATTTGCAACTGCATTGTTTTGTTGTTCTGCTTTTGCCGCATCACCTGAGATTGCAGTGGCACAAATTTCACTCATTTCTTTTGGCGCAACATTGGCAGTCACTGAAATATTGCCTTTTGCACCCAGATTAATCAGTTCATATGCTGTTGCATCATCACCTGAGTAAACCACCATATCTTTGCCTTTGAGGCCTTCGAGTAGTTCTTTCCCACGTGCAATATCACCGGTCGCGTCTTTAATACCCACAATTTGTGGAATATCTGCAAGACGAATTACCGTTTCATTTAGCATGTCCACGCCTGTACGGCCTGGGACGTTGTACAAAATTTGAGGAAGATCAACTGCTTCTGCAACCGCTTTATAGTGCTGGTATAAACCTTCTTGGGTTGGCTTGTTGTAATAAGGTGTAACCAACAGCGCTGCATCTGCGCCTAATTCTTTGGCTTCTTTTGTCAACTGAATGGCTTCATGCGTTGAGTTCGCACCCGTACCCGCAATAATTGGAATACGTTTATTGGCTACACGAATAATTTCTTTAATCACTTGTGTATGTTCAGCCATACTGAGAGTCGATGCTTCACCAGTTGTACCCACAGCCACAATACTGTTGGTGCCTTGCTTTATATGCCACTCAACTAGCTTCTCGAGGCTCTTCCAATCTACGCTGCCATCTTCAAACATTGGGGTGACGATTGCGACAATTGAACCTTGAATGGTCTGAGCTTGCTGAGTCATTTTGAAAAGCTATCCTATTTGTCCATCCGACAAGATGAAATATTGATTTCTGGATGGTTTCGAATTTTGATTTGTAGCATGTTCATTGGGCTATACCCAAATTGAATAATGCTTACGCAAATTATGACTGATCAAACGCATAAGAACAATATGCTTTGGTCAAAGCCATAAAATTCTTTATACAAATCAAACTTAAAACAATCAAGTGCAAAATCGCGGTTTTTACCGCTTCAAAATGATTCAGCATTTCATAGATAACTGGTTGAAATAAAAATATTGGTCTATGCAGAAAATTAAAAAAATTGTCTGTTATTTTTAGACTTAAGCAAATTCATGAGCGCTTATTTGTGTTTTTTGAGTAAAACTTAAGATTAAAAAGCGATGACCCGAGATTTAAAAGCTATATCAAGTTCAGTAGCTTTGAGTACAAATGATAGCTCAAAACTAGGGGAATAATCTTTTTTTTATCTAATACAAAGGAATGGAATTTGCTAAAGGGTTGAAAAAATACGTGATGTGTCGCTTGGTCAGATGGTTTTGCCATCGTCGAGTCTGCTGTCTTTAAGTGTTTTTAAGACTTTATAAAAAAAGACACAAAAACGATCACAGCCCTTATCGTTTCTGAATTCTGACTAAAAGATTCAACTTATTGGTAGTTATATCCTAGAAAGGCCTCAGCGATGATTCATTTTATTTTGAACGCTAATGACAACAAGGATTCTCCAATGGAAAAGTCAGATAACAAGCACGCTATCGTGACGGTGGCGATCTGTTTCCTCATTGCCGTAATCGAAGGTCTGGATATTCAGGCAGCGGGTATTGCAGCAGCAGGGGTTCGTGAATATTTTGGGCTGGATAGTTCTCAGTTAGGTGTCTTTTTCAGTGCAGGTATTTTGGGGCTGTTACCTGGGGCTTTAGTGGGCGGTCGTATTGCCGACCGTATTGGTCGTAAAAAGGTTTTGATTTGGTCGACGGCTATGTTTGCCATTTTTACCCTCTGTACGGTGTGGGTGAATAGCTTTCACAGTTTATTGGCTGTGCGCTTTTTGGCTGGTGCGGGCTTAGGTGCAGCAATGCCGATTTTAATTACCTTAGCCTCTGAGGCTGTGACACCACAAAATCGTGGTCGTGCTGTTGGTCTCATGTACTGTGGTATGCCTGTGGGTGCTGCAATTTTATCGTTGATTGCGTTGACTGACTTTGGTGGTAACTGGAAAAACATTTTCTATTTGGGTGGTTTATTGCCCATTGTTGTGATTCCACTGATGATTTTCTTTTTACCTGAATCACGTGAATTTATTAAAGCTAAAGATCAAGCGGTTCAAGCGACTGCCAATGGCGAAGTGCAACAAGGTGCTTTCAAAGACCTCTTCAACACAGAAAACCGTTTACGTACCTTCTCAATTTGGGTGAGCTACTTCTTCACCTTGATGGTGGTGTACATCATGTTGAGCTGGTTGCCGTCGTTGTTCACAGAACTCGGTTTTACCCGTAAAGATGGTGCAACTGCGCAGTTCTACTTTATGGTGAGTGCAACTATCGGTACGGTGATTTTAGGTATGCTGACCGATCGCTGGAAAAAAGCCTACGTGATTGTTTTGATGTACGGCGGTATTTTAGCCGGTCTATTTGCGCTGAATGGTGCAGGTTCATTGACGCAAATGTACATGGCGTCAGCTTTAGTCGGTGCATTCGTGATTGGCTGTCAGGGGGTGTTATATGCCTTCGGTGGTATCGTGTATCCAACACAGTTACGTGGTACGGGTGTTGGTGTGGCTTCAGCCGTTGGTCGTGTTGGGGCAATGCTAGGTCCAGCTATCGCAGGTCAGTTATTGGCAGCAGGTTTTGGAGCAGCTGGGGTTATCTCCGCAGCGATTCCTTGTATTATCATTTCTGCCATTTTTATGTTGTTATTGGTACGTCGTATTCCAGCTTAATCGATCGACCAATCAAAAGCCCGCCTGTGCGGGCTTTTTTTATTGCGACAAATCAAGTCGCTGAGTCGATTGCCCATCAATATCTTAAATAGATTTTATGTCATCATTTAACAGAAAAAGGATCATAAAAATATTGAAAGAGATACCGTCTGATGTCGTCCAAAAAATTCATCGCTCAATTTCAAGTTGAACAACGTGAGTTCAGCTTATCTCTTCTGGATTATGAGTTTCAGTTGGAACTGAAACCCAAATTTCAAATCAATCGTCAACAACCACGGCACAACGCATGGTTGGCCTTTGCCGATGAACCAACGTTTGAGGATGTTGCGGAAAATATTAATGCCTTTGCCGTGATGCAACAGACACGAGCGCACTTACTGAAATATATTCATCGTCAGCAACCGCGCTATTTTTATTTTCATGCGTCCACACCCCGCAAAGCCAAGATTTATCCACGTTTTGCCCAGCGATTAATTGAGCATTTGCCGAACTATCGCTATTGTCAGGATGGACAGTCATTTTATTTTACGTGTTGGATTGAATACTTGCTGTTAAATTAAAATTACATGTATCAATTTGAACGCTTTAAGCATTGGAATGGATTGAATTTATGCAAAAAAATACAGCCTTGATTGTGGTCGATGTACAAAATGGATTTACTCCCGGTGGAAACTTGGCGGTGGCCCATGCCGATCAGATTATTCCGGGGATCAATCAACTGGGCACATATTTTTCCAATATTGTGCTGACACAAGATTGGCATCCTGCGGATCATATTTCTTTTGCAGAAAATCATCCCGGTCATGCCGTGTATGACAGTATTCAACTGAGTTATGGGTCTCAAGTATTATGGCCAACACACTGCGTACAAGGCACGCAAGATGCAGAATTACATCCGGCATTGAATTTACCGACAGCACAGTTGGTGATTCGCAAAGGTTGTCATCAGCACATTGATAGTTATTCAGCCTTTATGGAAGCTGACCATCATACTGCTACAGGGCTGGCCGGTTATTTACGTGAACGTGGTATTGATACCGTGTTTATCGTGGGGATTGCCACAGATTTCTGTGTGGCGTGGACGGCGATGGATGCACGTAAATTGGGCTTTGAAACTTATGTGATTGCTGACCTCAGTAAAGGCATTGATCTCGAAGGTTCATTGCAACATGCATGGCAGGACATGTTGGCTTGTGGGGTTAAACGGATTTATCTGAAAGATATTGTGCAGCAACATATACAGGAAACTGCTGTAGCTTGATAAAATGCAGCCCAATGTAGAAGGAAGGCACAGGCATGTGCCTTTTTTATCGCTGCAAATAAAGGGATCTTGCCTATGTCGGCTTTTTTAAAATTTACCCAGTTTGTGCAAAAAACCTTTGCCATTTGGGTGCTGTTGTTTGCAGCCATTGCCATGGTATTGCCTGAGGTTTTTGTTTGGCTTAAGGCTTATATCCCGTGGATGCTCGGTATCATTATGCTCGGTATGGGCATGACCATGACTGTGGGCGACTTTAAAAGTGTGCTGCAAAGTCCTAAAGCGGTGATGATTGGGGTGTTGGCGCAATTTATGGTGATGCCGGGTTTAGCTTATGCATTGTGTAAATTACTACAATTGCCAACTGAAATTGCGATTGGGGTGATTTTAGTCGGGTGCTGCCCGGGGGGTACGGCCTCAAACGTGATTACCTATATGGCAAAGGGAAATACCGCATTGTCAGTAGCCTGTACTTCCGTTTCGACGTTGCTTGCACCAATCTTTACCCCCGCAATTTTCTATGTGCTAGCGAGTCAGTGGCTTGAAATCAATGCCATGTCGATGTTGGTATCAATCTTACAAGTGGTGCTGTTCCCGATTATTGTTGGCTTGATTATTCGTAGCTTATTCAAAAAACAGGTCGGAGCCTATATACAGGTCATGCCGCTCATTTCAGTGGTGGCGATTGTTGCGATTGTAGCCGCGATTATTGCTGGTAGTCGCACCCAAATTTTGGAATCGGGCTTGCTGATTTTAGGTGTGGTCGCACTACATAATGGTTTGGGCTATTTATTGGGCTTCTGGGCCAGTCGATGGTTAAAATTACCGTATGCCGATTGCAAAGCGGTTTCTATTGAAGTTGGTATGCAAAATTCAGGTTTAGGTGTGGCTTTGGCTGCAACCCATTTCGCCGCTTCACCGTTAACGGCCGTACCCAGTGCAATTTTTAGTTTATGGCATAACATTTCAGGTCCGGCATTGGCGACCTATTGGGCCAGTCGAACTGAGAAATATACATCAACACACAAAGCATTGGACTGAAATTAGTACAGTGTTATAGAAGGAAAGCTTAAGCTCCACTGCTGTCCCATAGTTTAATTTAAATAAAAAACCTGAGCCCAAATCGTTAAAATATAAGTGCGAACCAACACTT
>NZ_JBLZXR010000055.1:0-15362 GCF_050285345.1 Acinetobacter sp. | reverse complement strand
CATTCCATGTCGTATGGCTTACGCCAGTCGCTTATATCCTCGTGCTGAACCACGAGGTTTTACGCTCCAAGTGATAATTTGCTCAGAAAATACAGACTCAAAATCAGACATCATGGCTTCAGAGCCGCTATATAGCTAAATTCTAAAAATATTAGCACGTAAAAATAGCTGTAAAATTCCATTCTTTAAGGTCTTTGGTGTACTGAAGAGTTAAGTAATCAGCTATAGATGATATCTGCGTCTAATTTGGCTTTTTCAGCCCATTGTGGTGTGGGACCTGCTGTGACATTGACTTCAATTCCCGTGTTCTTTTCGAATTGTTTTGCGGCCTCATGCATTGCAGGTGCTGGCCCACCAGGACCATAGATATTAATCGCAGCCATGGTTTCCATAGAGGCATAGCCGAGCATGAATGAAACGAGGTAGTGACTGAGTTTATATTTTTTAAACATTTAAATACCGATCCTTGATGTCGTGAAAATTATTATATAAATTTTATTGATGTATTTTTTATTTTATATTTATTTTTCTTGTTATTAAAAGCTGCCTAACGATAAATCCTAGATTAAATAGATTTCAATACTGATAAAACTTTTATCGAGATACTATTATTTTTCAAGTTGCTCAATATTCCTCAGCAATTCAATTCTTTGCCGTTGCCCCTTATTTAATTTCGAAACCACCAATTCATAAGAATTCAGCACTAAATCTTGTAATAAATCTTCCTCAAGCTCCTCATCTGCAAAGACGGTGATCCAATGCTGTTTATTCATATGCCAGCCTGCGCGGATATAAGGATAAATGTCTCTGAGCATCGCGCCGTGGTCTGGAAGCACTTTTAGATTGATCGCAGCTTTGCCTTCCAAATAAAAACTCAGCATAAAGACTTTATTCATGATTTTGTACACATCACAGCCGTCACCAAAGGGCTGGCTGCACGTGGTTTCAGGCAGGGCAAGCGCTGTTTGAGCTGCGGTCGCATGTAAATAAATCATAGGAAATCACCTACAAAGTAACAAAGGAGATGCCAAGCCTAAGGATGAATATGAATGGCAGTATGATTATTCACCAATTGCCAAATTTCATCCATATCAATATTGCGCACCGCAATACAGCCCCAAGTCCAGTCTTTTTGTGGGAAATAGCTCTTAAGTTGAGGCGCCACTTTCATTTGCAGGCTGGTGACAGAACCATGAATCATATATCGCCGCCTGCAGAAACGCCTAATTGTGTTGCCTTTTGCTGATCAGCAGCATTGGGGTAGGAGATATGCAGCTACTTATAAAATGCGCTTTGTGGATTGCACCAATCACATAAGAACCTTGTGGGGTTTTACCATCACCTTCCTGAACTTTATGACCAAGCGGAGTAAAACCCAAACGAATTGGGTAACGGCGAATAACTTGGTTTTGATATTTTAGCTCTAAGTAGCGCTGGCTTTTATAGGCCTGAATACCATACTATGGGTATTTCAGTACGAATCTACTGAATTTGAGCCACACTTAATGCTGCTGGAAATGACAGTGCATGAGTAGAAGTCGGCAGAATTTTTCAAATTTTTGATAGGTGACACATGCCGTAAGAATGCAGCGCCAAAGATGATTGGTTTTCTTGTCATGGTCATTTACGGGATGAAGTGCGATTACAACCCATCCGTTTTGGAATTGTGGATAATGTTTAAATTATCCACAATTGGAGTCAGATTTAGCTCTGTATTTGTGGATAAATACTAAGAGGAACAGCTGACCATGACTTCGGGCACATCACTTGGCAATGGTGCTAAATCTTCAGGTTGTTCCAATTCAGGCTGTTTGGTATAAGGCTGACTGAGCAGCGTAAACAAACGTTCGACTTCTGAAAAATCATTGCGCTCAGCCAGTTCAATCGCTTTTTGCGCCATGTGATTGCGCAAAATATATTGTGGATTGGCTTTTGCCATATCGGCATCTAACGCATCGGTATCCTGATGTTCACGAATGCTTTGATACTGCACTAAGAAATTTTCAAAGGCTCTACGGTCAAGACAATCATCTAAGATCGCTTCATAGTTATGCTGTTGCAAGCGCAAAAAGCTTTGGGTGTAATCTAGCTGTTCAGATTGAAGGATGCGTAAAAAGGCCATCGCGCAGTCAAAGCTGTCTTTATGGAAACTCGGCAAGCCCATTTTCTGGTTCAGGCCCAGTTTGTAATGCTCTAAGAAAGTCGGTTCAAAATGCTCAAGGCATTGGGCTAAATCTTCTTTCCATTGTGTTTTGTCATAATCCGCAGGGCAGAGTGGCACCAGATTATTCAGCCAGTTCCATAAATTCCAATGCCCGATACTTGGCTGCTGCTGATAGGTATAGCGGCCTTGGTAGTCCGAATGGTTGTTAATCCAGTTTGGGCGGAAGCGTTCCATAAAGCCATACGGCCCGAAGTCCAGCGTTGAACCGGTAATATTCAGGTTATCGGTATTCATTACGCCGTGCGCAAAACCAACCAATTGCCAATGTGAAATCATCACGGCAGTACGCTGAATCACTTGTGTAGCAAATGCCAAAATCGGCTGTTCAGCCTCAAGGCAATCTGGATAATGCCATTCGATGCATTTTTGGGTAAATTCCGGCAGCAAATCGCCTTGATATTGATTGATCCATTCAAAATGCCCCAGACGAATATGACAGTCCGAGGTGCGTAGCATCATCGCGCCGAGCTCCAGTTTTTCACGCTGTACACCTTGCTCTGAACTGGTAAAACCTACGGCATTGCTAGAAGGGACACCTAAAGCATTGAGGGCATGCCCTGCAAGATATTCACGAATCACCGAGCGTAGCACCGCGCGACCATCGCCCATACGTGAATAAGGCGTTGAACCTGCACCTTTTAAATGTAGATCGATGGTTTGATTGTTCTGATCAATAATTTGCGCAATCAGCAGACCACGTCCATCGCCTAACTGGCCGGCCCATTGCCCAAACTGATGACCCGCATAAACCATGGCTAAAGGTTCAAATTCAGCAAAGGTTTTTTGACCGCTGCAAATTTCTACCCAAGCTGTTTGATCTTCTGTTGACCATTGCAGCTCATCGGCTAAGGCCTGATTAAAATGTCCCGCTTTTGCGCCTTTGAGCGGTACAGGTATTTGATGATGATAGAGTTTGGGATTGAGCGTGGAATAGCGAGAATTGAAGTGCATAAGCATGAGGTAAATTTGAGATTAACTTCACTATAGCAAAGACCTTATATAAAAACTGTAGCTTTAAAATCAATACAGCCTCCGCAAGAGGGAGGTTGTATTGTGCAGAAAAGCGTTTTAAGGCTTAAGCGGTTTTCTTTTTCAAACTACGCATCAATTGATTCAAGGTTTCACGGTGCTGGGAAAGACGTTGTTCAACCTGTTGGAATTCTAGTTTTAGCTTGTCATCCATTTGATGAATCTTTTCCGCAACTGCAGTTTTCTTGGCTTGAATTTCTTGTTCTTTCAATTTTGCCCAATCATTCAAGGTTTGTGAAAACGCATCGTATTCTTGAGAAATACGCTGTTTCGCAGTTGCAATATCATCGGTCATGTTCAGACCATAAATCGCAAGGTCTTGTTCAGCATATTTAAACTTCATCGCCAATTCAGCTTTTTTGATATTAAAGCTTGGAATACGGCGCAAGTTTTTCGCTAAACCCAGTTTAGAGCAAGACCAAATCAACCATTTTGTTGGGTCGTACTGCCACCATTTCACGCCATTACGGTAGTCGTATTGGAAAATGTGGTGGTAGTTATGATAACCCTCACCCCAAGTCGCAATTGCTAACCAGAAGTTATCACGTGCAGTATTTTCGTCAGTATACGGACGTTTACCCCACATATGGCACAGTGAGTTGATGAAGAAGGTCACATGATGGCTTAAAATTAAACGCACTAAGCCGCCCAATAATAATACGCCCCAAACATCACCGACAGCCCAGCCAATTGGTAACAGAATGGCAGCATGAACTGCAATCACCAGTGGAATGTAGTATTTGTCTTGGAACAACACCACTTTATCTTTTAATAGATCAGGTGCGTTTTTATAGTTGGGTTCTGCTGCTGGATAATCACGAAGCATCCATCCAATATGTGCATACCAAAAACCACGATTAATCGAATACGGATCTTGGTCCACATCATCAACATGACGGTGATGCGTACGGTGACCAGAAGCCCAGAACAAAATACTATTCTGAACGGCAAAAGTACCCATCAACATTAAAATAATTTTTAATGGTAAAGTTGCTTCATAAGCACGATGTGCCCATAAGCGGTGATAGCCTGCCGTGATTCCAAGGCTGCTGACACCGAGTAAGATAAACATACTGATCCATGCAGCGGCACTAAAATCATGATTCATGGCATATAACGGAATTGCGATCACTGCGACAATTGGTAGAAATACCAAGGCGAAAATCGCAACCCAGTTCATTGGGGCTTTGGGTAAGGGAGCATTCATCTCCAACAGCACTCCTGAAACCTTTGGGAGGTATAAGTAGGATTAATCCCATGTGTTTTTTATGGGATTTTAAAAGTACAAGATAGTAGCACGGGAAAACCCGAATTCACCACTTTATTGTACAGTTGTATTGTACCAAACAGTAACATAATGCGACTGAAGTTATATGACTTTTTGTAGGGTAAAAAAGATGCTTAAAAATCATCAAAATAGTCAGAAAAATAAGCAAAATCTCGGTAGATTCTATGCACTAGGTGGCTTGGTCATCGCGTCGATTGGTTTGGTTGCATGCCAAAGTTCACCAAATCATGCAGTGACTACCAAGTCATTGGTAAATGCTGCGGAACGCCCGCTTGTCGTGCAGCGTGTGTCCGATGGTGTGCAAGATATTCAATGGTAAATCACCCAGATTGAAGGCAAAAAAGCGAAGTTTTTCCACATACAGTCAGTACCTATTGTTGAATTCACAATTTAGACAAATTCAAGGCAATACCGGCTGTAACAGTATTGGTGGAAATTATGTCATTGATAGCGCAAAACAAAGCTTAGATCTGAATGCACGTTTGGGTTATTTCAGTTGTGATTTAGCCTTGGCGCAGGAAGCCGAATTGTCAGATGCCTTGCAAGCTGTTACACAGTTTCAACTTAATGGCAAAACGATGCGTTTACTCAATCGTCGTGGGCAAACGCTGATTCAATTGGAACGTAAATAATTCGAACTAAAAACAATCAAAGCAATAAGAGAGGATGCAGTATTACAAATGCTGCATCATCAATTTAGGAAAGTCGGTAATTAAGCCATGAATCCCGAAATCTCGTAGTTGTTTAGCACGGTCGACATCATTCACCGTCCACACGCTAATAGCCAACTGTGCTTGTTGCGAAGCGAGGATCATTTCTTGGGTTGCAAGCTGATTCATCCAGCCAATCTGACAGCAATCAAGTTCTAAGGCCTGCTCAATGGCTTTGAACTTCATGTCGGTTTCAACCAATAAACCACGTTTAAACCCTGATTTTTTCTGCTGCAAGGCGAGGTGGATTTTGGGGTCAAAGCTGGTAATGACCGCCACTTGTTCAAAACCTTGGAGCTGCTGTTCTAAGCTTTCTGTCAGCATTTCAGCATCTTCTTGTGTTTTTACTGCTTTGACTTCAACTTCAATATGATCAAAGTTGTGAATGATTTTAAGGGTTTGTTCAAGCAGCGGAGTTGGTTCAACCTTATTCCATTCTGACCATGTTACGGCATGGTTATAAGGTTCGAGTTCTTGTGAACTACATTCATACAGATATTTGTCTTGGCCCGTTGTGCGCATGAATTGATCATCATGCATGACAATTAAGGCACGGTCTTTAAGCTGCCGAACGTCGAATTCGACTGCACGAATCCCTAAATTTTGAATATATTGAAAACCACCAAGTGTATTTTCAGGTGCTTCGCCACGAGCGCCACGATGTCCGATTATGCGCATACAAGGCCTGTAAATATGGAAGATAAAAACATAGTGTCCTGTAAAAGTGACAGGGAAATGACATTTGTATTGTGAACCGACCATTTTGAAATACAAGAATGATCGGACGATTTATTTCAATGAAAAATCGACTTTTAATTGGTCAAGGCTTTAATATTCGTTATGAAAAAATCAGCTTATTGCTCAATCGTCTCATTGATATTTTTTTGCCATAGCACTTCTGAACCGCCTTCAGCACGCTGTAAAGTGCGTGAAGCAACAAATAACCAGTCAGATAGACGGTTCAACAACTGTAAAGAGGGCGCTTGAATATTTTGATCGCGGCTATGTACAGCCATTAGACTGCGTTCTGCGCGGCGACAGACCGCACGTGCTTGATGGGCAAAGCTACATGCCAATGTTCCCGAAGGTAAAATAAAGTCTTTCAGCATCGGTAACGCCTCATTCATACGGTCAATGTCTTTTTCCAAAAACTCAATAGAAATCGGCTGTACTAAATGAAAGTTAGGAATACAGACTTCACCGCCAAGATCGAACAGCCAGTGCTGAATGAGGCTGAGTGATTTGTCCCAAGCGACTTTATCTTCGATGGCACTGACAGCAATTTGCGAACGTAATATGCCTATATTTGAATTGAGTTCATCGACATCGCCTAATGCTTCAATGCGTAGGTCATCTTTGGCTACGCGAGAACCGTCGCCTAAACCTGTGGTGCCTGAGTCGCCGGTGCGGGTATAAATTTTACTTAAACGGTGGCCCATGTCTTGTCCTTAAAATGATGAAAATTTAGGGTCTGTCATAAAAAAGGATAATGCCATAGTTATGACATTATCCTCAAAATAATCCATATAAGAATTACATCAACTCAAAGTTAAATAGATTAATAACTAAAAGTGAAGCCAATGGTAGATAGACGGTCACTGGCAATATAGTCAGAAACGGCATCATTCACAGCTGTTTTATATTGGGTATCACCGACATTGCGGATATTTACAAATGATTTAACATGCGGATTGATTTGCCAAAAAGCATTCATATCAATTGCAGCATAACCAGGAATATCTCGTGCATCTTTAGAACGGCCTTTGGCGACAAGTGAAGTTGATGCGCCATATATGCCATTATCCCAGCCGAGGCTCAAATTGAAATTTTGACGCGGGCGATTGGGGGCATCTTGATCAGTTTCGTCATTTTTAGGCTGGATGTAGGCATATTCTGCATTGGCATATAGGTTGTCTTGTTTCCATTTGAATCCAAGTTCTGAACCTGTAAACGTTGCCTTGTCTAAGTTGTAGTATTTCCAGCCTGTAGATGCATCAGATACCATTAAGTTATCAATTTTAGTTTGATAGACAGAACCATAAACTTGAATACTGTCACTCAGTGCATGATCAAAGCCAATTTCGTATGACAGGCTTTCTTCAGGTTTGAGGTCTGGGTTTCCACCCCACCATGATGGCTCAGTGATAATTTGCCCAACGACAGGTGCTCTAAATGCTGTACCGATATTTGAAAATATGCTGGTTTTAGGTGTCGCGAAATAGCGTGCTGCAACCTGTCCAACAGTATGTGTACCAAATTGCTGATTATCTTCTACACGAATACCAGCTTGTGTTGAAAACAATTCATTTTTAAATTGATGCTGCAGATAATAGCCAATGGTTTCATTGTTGGAATCGAAGCCTTCATCGCCTGCATAGGCCGCAATTTTTTCAGCTTCAGTTTTGTTGAACTGTACGCCAAACATTACATTTTGATGGGGAGTAAAGGCCCATTTTAAATTTGAATCAATCTCTTGCTGTTCAGTGTTCACAATAGATGGATATGAGGCTTTAACAACATTGTATTGATCTTCAAATTGAGAAAGACGTGTGTTCCAAATGAGATTGTCGCTGAGATTTAGGCGGCCGCGTATATTATAAATACGGTTGATAAAATCATAAGCTTGCGGTGCGCCATAATTGAAATAATCACCATGGCCTTTATTTTCTTTAATTTCTCCAGAAAAAGCATATTGGTCTTTTTCTACTCCAACTTTGGCTGCATAACCTTTTTGATCAAAACCAGCTTTGTCTGAATTGTTTGTAATAATTTGGTCGCCATCGGTTTCAAAGCGCTGCCCACGAAGCTGTGCATAGTATCCATCTTTAGCAATATCTACGCCTAAAATTGATTTATATGTGTTTTTCTCACCCGCTTCGATCGTTGTGAAAATACCACTTTTTTCAGGTGTTTTTGAAATCAGTTGAATAACACCGCCAATAGCATCTGTGCCGTATTGAACGGATGCTGGGCCTTTTAAAATCTCAATTTGTTTGATATCTGACAAATCAAATAAAGGAATATTGGTACTGGCTACAGTCGCAATATTTGAACGCATGCCATCATGTAGAAACAGGGTATGAGAGGCATTCGTTCCACGCAAGAAGACCGAAGCTGTCTGACCGTATCCGCCAACTTGTTTAACGGTTAGGCCTGCTTCTTTGCTAAGCAATGATGGAAAATCAGCAACAGGAGATTGTTCAATCGTTTTTTCATCAATCACAGAAATTCGTGAAGGAACATCTTTAATTTTTTCTTCACTACGTGAAGCGGTAATTACGATGGTATCTAAAGTTGTACTGTTTGCTTTTTTAACTGCATCGGCAGCCAAAACATTTGCTGAAAAACCCATCGCAATAGCGATTGCGCCCACTAAAGCTGTAGGCTGAAATACATTTGACATGCTCGCTCCATACATTCACCCCTCGTGAATGATTGAGTTAAATGGCACAATAAGCAGGTCTCCGGACTTAAATATAAATATTGCGAACAATATTGGTATATCCATCTTCCCACACGCGTGCAGTGATGTAAGTGTAAATACTTATAAAGATATACGTTTCGTTTTACCGTTGCGGGGGCAGTGTTGGATTTTCACCAACTTCCCTAAAGCATAGTGCTGTGACTTATTGCATTTGCGCGCAGTATAAGGCGCGTATGTGAATTAAACAATCGATGCAAAGAATTTTCAGAACGAACTTTACGCAAGTTGAATAAATTGCATTACAATGATTCGCCCTCATATTTATAGACTGGCTATGAATAGGGCTGAGTTAGAGCCTAAAGAACATGCGAACCCGTGCCAAAATCTGCGGAATTACACGTATTCAAGATATTCAATCTGTGGTCCAAGCTGGCGCAGATGCGATTGGATTTGTATTCTTTGCACCGAGCCCGCGCAGTGTAACGGCAATGCAGGCCGCTGAATTGGTTCAGCATGTCCCTGCATATGTGCAAACTGTAGGCTTATTTGTAAATGCAACGCAGGGTGAAATTGCAGATATTTTAAAACAAGCACCTGTCGATATCTTACAGTTTCATGGTGATGAAACACCTGAACAATGCCAGCACATTGCACAGCATGTGGGCCGCCGTTGGTATAAAGCGATTCAGGTCAAACCCGAACTAGACGTAATTGCGGAAATTCAGCATTATCAGCAGGCAGGGGCGAGTGCAGTGTTGTTAGATGCATGGCATCCAGAGCTAAAAGGCGGTACAGGCCACAGCTTTGACTGGACTCAATTTCCAAAACTTGATATTCCATTAATTTTGGCAGGCGGTTTAAAGCCTGACAATATTGAAGACGCTATAAAGACCACCAATGCTTATGCAGTTGATGTCAGCGGAGGCGTAGAGTCCGCAAAAGGTATCAAAGATCAAAAACTCATTGAACAGTTTATGCAAGGAGTCCAACGTGGATCAGCAAAATAAGATTGACTATACCCAATTCCCAGATGAACGCGGGCATTTCGGTATCCATGGCGGACGTTTTGTGTCAGAAACTCTAATGGCAGCATTAGAAGACTTAGAAAAACTTTATTTCCGAATGAAGGATGATCCTAAGTTTCTGGCAGAATTCGACCGTGATCTCGCCTACTATGTAGGTCGTCCTAGTCCTCTTTATTATGCTGAACGATGGTCAAAAGAGCTTGGTGGTGCACAAATTTACCTTAAACGTGAAGACCTCAACCATACCGGTTCACATAAAGTAAACAACACCATTGGTCAGGCTTTATTGGCAAAACTGTCAGGTAAAAAACGTATCATTGCAGAAACAGGTGCAGGTCAGCATGGTGTGGCAACAGCAACCATCGCTGCACGTTTAGGTCTGGAATGTGTGGTATTCATGGGCGCTGAGGACGTTAAACGTCAAGCTATGAACGTCTACCGTATGCGTTTGCTTGGCGCGACAGTTGTACCGGTAGAAAGCGGTTCAAAAACATTGAAAGATGCGATGAACGAAGCGATGCGTGACTGGGTAACCAACGTTGATTCAACTTATTACGTGATTGGTACAGTGGCAGGCCCACATCCATATCCGCAGTTGGTTCGTGATTTCCAATCAATCATTGGTCGTGAAGCACGTAAGCAAATTCAAGAACAGGCAGGCCGTTTGCCAGATGCTCTAGTTGCATGTGTCGGCGGCGGCTCAAATGCGATGGGCTTGTTCTATCCATTCTTAAATGATGAAGATGTGAAAATGTACGGTGTTGAAGCAGCAGGCTACGGCATTGAAACCGGCAAACACTCTGCACCATTAAATGCAGGTCATGTTGGTGTGCTTCACGGCAACCGTACCTATTTGATGTCAGATGAGCAAGGCCAGATCATTGAAACCCATTCAATTTCTGCTGGCCTGGATTATCCGGGTGTCGGTCCTGAGCACAGTTTCTTGAAGGATATGCACCGTGTTGAATATATGCCTATCAATGACCAAGAAGCGTTACAAGGTTTCCGTGATTTAACCCATATCGAAGGCATTATTCCTGCACTGGAAAGTTCGCATGCGATGGCTTATGTGACCAAACTTGCACCGACCATGGATAAAGACCAAATCATTATTGCAACGGTATCTGGCCGCGGCGATAAAGACTTGATGACCGTTGCCCGCATTGATGGTGTAGAAATGGTGGATATGTAATTCTGTTTTTTAGCTGCCTTTCTCTTTTGAGAGATGAGAATCTTAGAAAATATTCTGAATTCGCAAGGACAGAGGTCATTTGTTTAGAAAATATCAAAATCGCGCAGAAGCTATTCCGCGCGATTTTTTTTGAAATAGACTTTTATCTAAAACATGAATAAGTGAAGGTGACATGAATGTCTGCTCAACAAGATGGTTTTGTTACTTTTGCTGAAACAAAAGTAAGATATTTCCTGCCCATGAAACTTTTAGTCAAATCTATCTTATTGTCCATGTAACGTTATCTGTATTTTGACGGAGTCTTGCCATTCATAAAACTCGTCTTATACTTTTAATTGGAATATGTCAGCGCAGAAATATTATGAATAAAGTCTATTCTGCCTTGCACCATTGCAAATGGTGTTTTTGCGAATCATATTTGAGTTTTAAGCCTCGACATTAAGGAAATCAAATGCCCAGCTTATTTATCGTCATGCTCGGTGGTCGTCATGAGCGTGCCAATACAGAAGTTCACGATGTGGTTTTAGCGGTCGGTGAAACATTGGAAGAGGTTTATCCTCAATTAAGAAATGCATGGTTTGGAGAACAAAAAGGCCTGCATATTGATGCATGGGCACAAGTTCAGAGCGTTATGATCGAAGGCCAACACTATCAAATTCAGTTTAGTGAGACTTTGCCCAATGCAGCAGATGAAAAACTTTGGCTGATCAATTTGGGCGGCTATGATGCACGTGATTTTGGTGAATTACATCGTTATATCTTAGTGACAGGACAAAATGCCATGGTGGCCAAACAACGAGGCAAAGCCTATTTTGGTGCGAATTGGCAAAAACAACACACCGACCGGGTGTTAGATGTGGATGACTGTATTGAGATCGATCATGTCCATGGTCGTTATGTCCAACTGGTGGCAACAGATCAGGCCGCTCAAAACCGTTGGGAAAATGATTATTTATTATTAAATGAATACCTGTTTTAATTAAGAGCCAAAACCTTAGCCATTATATTTTTTTATGATTTTTACCTGAAATCAGATGGATTGGCTTTTCAGGCTTCAAATAATAGGCATAATGATCTTCAGGATTTTGAATTAAACTTCAATGGAATGGCTATATGGATTTAATACGGCCGAACGGACAGCCGAATTACGGGCGTTTTAGTCAACTCCCGAATCATATTGATTTAACCAAATATGACTATAAAACCCCTTATGGCAAGTCACTGAATGGCTGGCGTAAGCGTTTAAAATATAAAAAATTTAAATTTTGTTGTATTCAACATGAGCACTATAGCATTGGACTTGCGATTGCCGATATTGCATGGGCTGGGCATGGTTTTTTCTATGTTTATGATCATTTGACCAATGATGTGCTGGAATGGAATTCAATCAATTTCCTGTCCCGTAATACGGTTTTGGATGAGCAACCATTATTTAACCAAAGTCATTTTATTAAGTCGGGTGTACAACTGGATATCCAACATGCCAATGGCGTGCGTTATATCCAAATGTCCAAACATGGCGAGCTGAAGCTCAGTGCCCGTGTATTTTGTGCAGGGACAGATCCTTTGAGTATGTGTAGTCCAACCGGAATCAATGGTTGGACTTATACGCAGAAATTAACCACTTTGGGCTGTGAAGGCTTTTTCATTAATAAACAAGGAAAAACCATTCAATTTCATGAGCGGACTTTAGTCTCACTCGATGATACCTGTGGTTTTTTACGTCCTGAAACAGCATGGTTTTGGTTGTCGTGTAATTTTTGGGACAGTAAAAATCGCCGTATCGGGATTAATTTAGCTTCGGGTGTTAATGAAAGTTTTGGTAATGAAAATTGCCTTTGGGTCAATGGACACTTGTACCCGCTTTCAGATGTGTTGTTTCAGCAGCAAGGTGATAATCAATGGAGTATTAGCTCCTTAGACAATACGCTTAACTTGATCGTGAGTACGGGTTGGCGCCGTTATGAAAATCTGAATCTTCGATTGGTGGGCAGTCAGTTTAGTCAGTGGCAGGCCAAAATTAGTGGCACCATTCAACGTGAAGGCGAAGATATTGTATTTTTAAACGAATATGGTCTGCTTGAACAGCATTATGCCAAATGGTAATTCACCAAATTCAAAAAGATGAAACAAAAAAAGCCGTATTGAATACGGCTTTTTTTAATAGAAAGTTTTGGTTAGGGGGATGGGTATTTGGGGTTATTGAGCCGCTTGCCAAAATGCCTCACCGGCGGCAATTGGGTCACTTGTTTCGGCCAAGGTGTTCACCCAAACGTCATATTGCGCAATCACCGGATGTTGGCTCGGATGGAAGTTTGGATTAAACCAATCCAGATATTGCTGACGCATCCGCGACAGTATGCCTTTTTTACCAAAGAACCATGGTAAGCCCTTGGTCATCATTTGCAGGCGTTCAACTCGATTAAAGCCGTCATGTTTTAGCATCACATCGGCGCGGTAGGTGGTGAAACCTAACATCATGACGGTGGTAAAGGCCAAGGCAAATTTTCGGGTGGTCTCAGGCACATGGCCGACTTGTTTCATCACATCAAAGGCCACATCGCGGTGTTCCATTTCTTCAATTGCATGCCACGCAAATAGGGCACGGACATAAGGATGTGCATCCTGTAAGGTTTGCTTTTGACTAAAAAATGTCTCTGCCATCAGTGCGGTTAAGTGTTCGGCAGCAGCGGTCATGGCAATGTTGTACTGTGGAGAGCGCTTGGTCAGTTCAAATTTAAAAATTTTATCCAGACGTCGAATAAAAGCATCGACAGGCATACCTTGATCACGCATGACTTGGTTCATTTTGTCATGCGCCATACCGTGTTGTGCTTCTTGCTTGATAAAGTCTGCGACACGTTGCTGTAAATCTGGGTCTTGGATTTGATCACGGAACATGCGTACAGATTGAATAAAATAACGTTCGCCATCTGGAAAGGTCAGACTTAAGGCATCAAACATACGGGTACGAAATGGGTCACCGCCAAACCAATAACGCGGGACTTCATTCAGCTTAAAATTCAGGTGGGTGCGAACCACGGGTTCGATTTGAGATTGGACGATTGCATTCATGATATTTTTTCTTTGCTAGTCGTATTAAATGCAGTATGTCGGAGAATCGTCACTTTGTTTTGACAGATATTGCCAATTTTTATACATTTTACGCCATGATGAAAATCTAAAATGTCAGAAAAATAAAGGATGGGCGAGGGTAGGTCATGGCGGAAATTCATATCCCGAATGGTTATTTTCAGTTGTGGAATATGGTCTTGCGAGAACATGAGTTGGACTTTATGCAGTTAGATTTTCTTGAGCCTTATCAAGCCCAGCTCCAGCATGTTTTGACGTTACCGATAGACTCTCAGTCGGCCTATTCATTTTTTAAAACCATCATTCTGCTGACACAAAAGGCTTTGGATTGTCCACAGTTAGTATTTGAAATGGCGAAGTACATTCGCGCTGAACATTTTGGCGTGTTGGGCTATATGGCGACACGCAGTGACAGTGTGGCAGAGGCATTACACAATGTGGTGCGCTTTAGTCGATTGGTGATTGATGGTGAGCAAATCGTGCCGATGCATATGTCGCATCAAGACAATCAAATTATTCTGTCTTGGCCGTATTATGATGAAGGCTTGTCACTCCTCAACGAATTGACCACTGCTTGTATGGCGCATTTGGCTAAACAAATTTTCCCGGCATCCCTGAAATTACTCAGTATCCACTTTGCCCATGCAGCGCATATGCTACGCTACCATTATGAAAAGTTTTTTGGTTGTCCAGTTTCATTTTCTGAACAATATTATTCTTTTGTGATTCATGTGGATAGTTTGGACTTAAAGTCGGAATTGGCCGATCCATCTTTAATGCAGTTGTTATTGCGCCAAGCCGAAGATGCGATTGCCGCACGACCAAAACATTTCCAACCTTTACAGCGGATGCAGCAATGTATTGCCGATTATCTCAAAGCACATCAACAAGCACCGAAAATTGAATATTTGGCCGATGAATTGCATCTTTCGGTCAGAACCTTACAAAGGCAATTGCAGGAACAAGAGACATCATTTAAAAAGTTGCTTGAAACTGAGCGAATGAAACGTTGTGAACAGCTGTTGTTACAACAGATGAGTTTAACTGCAATTGCTCTCACACTAGGCTATTCGGATCAATCTGCCTTGGCGCGTGCTTATAAAGCCTATAGTGGACAAACCTTATTGGCACGGAAAAAAATCATGAAAAAGATTTAACTGTAAATACCGAGCGAAAAAAAGCGGTCACTCGACCGCTTAAAATACAGTGCATGATTTATGCCGCAGTTTTAAATCTAGGGAATCTGAATAAAATCGCCAAAATTGCAAAGATGAGAAGCGCCCAGCAATAATAGACACTCCCAATCAGTTCGACAGGTGATAATTTGGCAATTGAACAGGCCAATAATAACTGCGCGCCATAGGGAATCAGCCCTTG
>NZ_JBLZXR010000054.1:0-7185 GCF_050285345.1 Acinetobacter sp. | reverse complement strand
TTTTGTGTGTAGGCTTCTTCATTTGAAAATTATATCGCTGAAAAAGCCTTTACAGATAGGTTTGTGCAACAAAGCCAATTTTATCCACTAAAGCTTGAAAATGAGTCTCATATACCACATATATATTTAAGAGGTATAGGCGCTGTATGTTTCTTCTATTTTTAGAGTAATTTTATTTCTCTCTTATTGTTCTGATTGGAACAAGAATGGTCACCTACATCTCCAGGTAGGTGACCCTTTATCGCAGTCCACAGGCTTTCAGGGCTGCGTTTTTTATGTTATTTGCTTTTTATTTGCACACTAGCCCTTGCACTATTTAAGACTCAGCACCATTTTCACCACACCATCAATCACCTGCGCCATTTTATCCAGATTTAATTTACTTAAGGTATCCTGTTCGGTGTGATAGTGCTTATTACGATAAAAAGCCGTATCGGTAATCATCATGGCAGGCATACCAAATTGCCAATAATTCATATGATCTGAAAAATCCACACCTTGAATAAATGACGGTGAAATTAGTCGCTCGCACTGAAGCTGATCCAACTCCCCCATCGCATTACAATAAGACGAGGTCAGCTCTCTAGACTGAATATTTCCAACTGCTGCAATAAAATTGCTATGCGATGGATAAATCCATTTCAAACCAATTGGATATTCTTGTGTCACTCTTGGATCAAAATAACCAATCATTTCCAATATATAGACACCACTGATTTTATCTTTATTTTTGGCAACCGATTTGGCATGCACATAACTCCCCATATGCTCCGTTCTAAAATATGGCGGCTCTTCCAAGGTATAAAATACAAATTCTACATTTTGTTTTAAACGTGATTTTTCTGCCGCTAAAATCCGCGCTGTCTCCAATACGCCAGCCACACCCGAAGCATTGTCATCTGCGCCCTGTTGTTCTTCAAATACATCATAATGTGCACCGATGATCACTTTATCACTATGACCGGTATTCAATGGACAAACTACGTTGCGATAAGGCTGACTATTCACCGTATAAGTTTGAAAGCTACAACTCACTCCAAATAAACGCATTTGCTCACGAATCCATGATGAAACGCGATTCAATTCTTGAATATTTTTATAGTTTCGATATTCACTTTCACTGCCAATAATTTGTTCTAAATAGACTTTTAAGTTATCAGGCTCAGCGGTTCTTAAATTATTCGCCTGTACCGATAAAGAAAACATACACCCCATCAGAAGCACCATGAAGGACGTTATGCACAAGCAAAAACAACGTATACGGTAGAAATGTGTCATTGTTATTATTCCAATTTTTAAATCTAAATTTGTTCTGTATCTGCTGCGTATTTAAGCAGCAAGTAAATCCCGATTTCAATTGCAAATTGTGTCTGTGATCACAAAGTCACGCTGAACCGTTATAATACTGACTTTGCATCATTTCAGGCGCTGTATGAAAATCCGTATTCTGACCATTGGTCAAAAAATGCCAGCATGGGTACTCACAGGCTTTGAAGATTATTTCAAGCGCATTCAACCCTTTGTACAAACTCAAATCGTTGAATTACCCATGGCAAAACGTGGAAAAAATGATTCAGAAGCCGACATTTTGAAATACCGTCAAATTGAAGGCGACAGTATTTTAAATGCGATGAAGGGCAATGAAGTCCTGATTGCTCTCGAAGTCGGTGGCCGTGAATTCAGTACAGAAAAACTGGCGGAAACCATGAAAGGCTGGATGCTTGAAGGAAATGATGTGGTCTTGGCGATTGGTGGTCCAGATGGTCACTCGGAGGCGGTACGTAAAGCCGCTGCTTGGCATTGGTCGCTGTCCAAGCTCACACTGCCACACCCTATGGTGCGTGTAATGCTGATTGAGCAACTCTACCGTGCCATGAGCATCAACAACAACCATCCTTATCATCGTGCAGGCTAAGTGTCTCGATAAAAATTCAACGTCGCATTTATAGAACTAAACGTTGAATTTTCGTCAATTGTTCAAGATCCATGAATACGGCAATATAAGGTTATTTCGTTCACTGACTTCCGGCGACTGCTATGAAATTACAAACACTCCCAGGTTTATTTATTTCCCATGGCTCACCCATGCTTGCCCTTAATCCTGAGCAAGTTGGTCCTGCGCTGGAACGTTTAAGCTTTAATCTGCCTAAACCACAGGCAATTATTGTCATGTCCGCACATTGGGAAAGTAACGCACTTGAAGTAAGTACTGGAGTTCGCCCTGACACATGGCATGATTTTCGTGGCTTTCCCGCAGAGCTTTATGAGATTCGCTACCCTGCTCCCGGTAATCCAGAACTGGCAGAAGAAATTCTACAATTACTTGCTACGGCAGGTTTAGCCGCGCATGCTAATAGCACCCGTCCGCGTGATCATGGTGTCTGGATGCCTTTACTGCATATGTATCCTGAAGCGGATATCCCTGTAGTCGAAATATCCCTTCCGATGAGTATGACTGCACAAGAGATCTACCACATTGGGCAGACCCTTGCTCCATTACGTGAGCAACAAATTCTGCTGATTGGTTCAGGCAGTATTACCCATAATTTACGCGAATTGGCTTGGGATGGTCGTAATATTGCTGTGCCTGAATGGGCATCTACCTTCCGTAATTACGTGGTCAACAAACTGACTCATCAAGACTATGACGCGGTATTAGATTGGCAAAGTATTCCGTATGTGCAACGTAATCACCCAACGATAGAGCACTTCGCCCCTCTATTTTTTGCCATGGGTGCCGGACAACGCTTTTCCGTCGTACATAGCAGCTTTAGCATGGGTTCATTAGGCATGGATATTTATCGCTTTGACTAAGACCGTCAGCAATAGATAAAATATCGTGATGCAATAACAAATGAATATTTATTGGATACACTTTGAAACCTAATCTTCGCGAATGTATCCATATTTTTTTAAAATGAATGAGTTATGATGCATTCTATCCTTCACACTAAGAATTGTTAGCCGAATGAAATTAAAATATTTAGCGATTGCGCTCTTCCCATTTGCACTTGCAGCATGTCAATCAACTGATGTTCAAAAAGCTGGAGATTTAGCCGTGAGTGTTTTACAACAACAAAATGCAGATCAAACTTTGACTTCTTATCAATGGAGTACAAACACGGGAAATGCACCTAAACCGCTGATTCTTAACTTTAGCGATAAAGGTACGCTAGGAATTTCAACCAGCTGTAACGGCATGTCAACGTCATGGAAAGTGGAAAACAACCTCATCAGCACAGGTCATTTGATGTCAACACAAATGGCATGTGCCGACAATGCGATGAAACAAGAAGGTGTCGCGACTGCACTCTTTAATGATCGTAAAGCACCGTTTATATTAAATACCACAGATGCACAAAATCCGACTCTTACTATCATTTCAGCAACGGGTGAAAAGTTAGTTTTTACCGGCAAAATGACACCGGAAACTCAGTACAGCTCACAAGGTGAAACTATTTTCTTAGAAATTAGCCCTGAAACCAAACAATGTACAGGCGTTGCGCCACAAACTTGTTTACAAGTGCGTGAAATTAAATATGCGGAAAATGGTGTAAAAACCCAAGTTGATAAAGATTGGACTTTATTTTACGACCAAATCGAAGGCTTTACCCATAGCCCTTCAGAACGTCAAATTATTCGAGTAAAACGTTTTGAACGTAAAAATCCAGCGGCTGATCAATCTAAATATGCTTATATCTTTGACATGGCAATTGAACGTGAAACTGTAAAAGGTACACTTATAAGTCATCCTCTCTCACAAAGTAAAAGTACAGCGATCACATAATGTTTCGCTGTATTTTTATCACTCTAGTTTTATGAATGATTTTTAGGATTGTAAGAGAAAATTCAAAGATATAAACAAGATATAAAAAACCGAGGCACTTGCCTCGGTTTTTTTAATTCAAACGTGCGTAGAACTTAGTAAACGCCTTGAGCACGCATTGCATCAGCTACTTTTACGAAGCCTGCAATGTTTGCACCATCGACATAATTTATTGTGCCGTCTTCTTGAGTACCGTATTTCACGCAGTTACGGTGAATTTCTTTCATGATCGCATGAAGACGCTCATCTACTTCTTCGAAAGTCCAGCCTAAACGAATCGCGTTTTGAGACATTTCAAGACCAGAAGTTGCAACACCACCCGCATTCGATGCTTTACCTGGTGCATACAAAATTTTCGCTTCAACGAATTTCTCAACAGCATCTAGCGTAGAAGGCATGTTTGCCCCTTCCGCCACGCAAATTACACCGTTTGCAAGCAATACAGCAGCATCATCACCATTCAATTCATTTTGTGTTGCACATGGAAGTGCGATATCACATTTGATTGACCAAGGACGTTTACCTTCAAGGTATTCGAAACCATGTTTAGAAGCGAATTCAGAAATACGACCACGTTTTACGTTTTTAAGTTCCATCACTTCACACAGAAGTTCAGTCGTGAAACCATCTTTTACATAAACTGTGCCGTTAGAGTCAGAAAGTGAAACCACTTTCGCCCCTAAATACATTGCTTTTTCTGCAGCAAATTGTGCAACGTTACCTGAACCCGAAACTGTTACGACTTTATCTTTAAAACTCTCACCACGGGTTTTCAACATTTCTTCAGCAAAATAAACTGTACCGAAACCTGTTGCTTCTGGACGTGCCAAAGAACCACCGAAAGATAAGCCTTTACCCGTAAATACACTTGACGTGTCGTTACTAAGTTTCTTCATCATACCTGCCATGTAGCCAACTTCACGACCACCAACACCGATGTCACCCGCAGGAATATCTGTATTAGAACCAAGATGGCGGTATAACTCGATCATTAACGCTTGGCAGAAACGCATAATTTCGCTTTCAGACTTACCTTTAGGGTCGAAGTCTGAACCACCTTTACCACCACCCATAGGCAATGTGGTCAAGGCATTTTTAAAAGTTTGTTCAAAACCTAAGAATTTAAGGATTGAAAGGTTCACTGATGGGTGGAAACGCATACCACCTTTGAATGGACCAATTGCTGAGTTGTATTGAACACGGAAAGCGCGGTTAACCTGAGTTTGACCTTTGTCATCTATCCATGAAACACGAAACTGAATTGCACGCTCTGGCTCAACAAGACGCTCAAGAAGACCGTAGTCAGCATATTGAGGGTTCTTTTCAATGAACGGCCACAGGCTCGTCATAACTTCTTCAACAGCTTGAAGAAATTCAGGTTGATGTTCGTCACGTGTTTTAACGTAATCCAGAAAGTCGTTAAGGCTGTTATATTTCAACGCTTAATCCTCAGCAGATGTATGGATCAAAACTGTTCACAATTATGATCAAAGATGTATTTTGGCGCAAAATATTAAATATCTTTTGTAACCAATGGGCAATAGTTTTTTTCATAAATCTTTAAATTCTATAAAGAACATAGATTTAAATTGATCGTTTAATAGTTTTATTTATTAATCAATTAACTTTTAGGAATATGAAAATGATCATTTTTGCTCATAAATAACGCATTATTGGAGCCTTTTTCGTGCACAGGCAATTTAAACAAGAATATGCTAAAATTCATAGTTCTGCTTTATTTTTTTATACTTTTTTTGCAACTTGATGACACATGACCTTTGATATTTCTCTCATCCAACAAATTGATGCTCTTTTGCCACAAACTCAATGTGGCTTGTGCGGCCACCGTGATGGGTGTCTACCATATGCCAAAGCCATCAGTGAAGGTGAAGAAGCCAATAAATGTGTACCGGGTGGTCAACCTGTTGCAGATGCGCTTGCAGCATTACTGCAACGCGATCAGTTAAGCGCTGAAGAAAGCGTGTGGCCGATTCAAACGGATGGTCGTCCGCAACGGGTCAAAGCGGTGATTCGTGAAGACGAATGTATTGGTTGTACCAAATGCATTAGCGCCTGCCCAGTCGATGCCATTATTGGTTCTGGAAAACTCATGCACAGTGTGTTAACCGACCTCTGTACCGGCTGTGAACTGTGTATTCCCCCTTGCCCTGTCGACTGTATTGATCTGGTTGAAGATATTGAGGCTGTACCGGTAGAAAGTGTGCGTATTGCAGAACAAAATGACTTACGTCGTCGATATTATGCGCATATCCAACGTGAAGAAAAGCGTCGTATTAACCGTAAAGGTCCCGTAGTACGCGCTGAAATTGATACCGATCTTTTCGCACGTTTTTCCTTGCAAACCAATGCAGTCCCGAATATTAAAATTGCTGAAAAATCGAATGCTCCTACAACCCACCTAGATGCCAAAACCACCATCGAACTGGCAAAAATTCGTACTCAAATTAAAAAATTAGAAAAACAACTCAGTGTGCGTGAAGATGCAAAAAAACGTGAGTTATTAAATGCACTTTCAGTTCAGTTAGCACAATTACAAGGAGCTTAAGCGTGGCTGTTAAAAACATGACCAAAAAGCAGATTCAAACCTTTTTTGAACGCTTACGCGAACAGCGCCCCCACCCACAAACTGAACTGAATTACAGCAATCCCTTTGAGCTTCTCGTGGCTGTCACCCTGTCTGCCCAGGCCACAGATGTCAGCGTCAATAAAGCTACAGATAAACTCTTCCCTGTGGCCAATACGCCTGAAGCGATTTATGCCCTCGGTGTGGAAGGTTTAAAGGAATATATTAAGACCATTGGACTGTATAATTCCAAAGCTGAAAACGTAATTAAAGCCTGCAAAATACTGATCGAGAAACACCACAGTATTGTACCGAATAATCGTGCAGACTTAGAGGCATTACCCGGTGTGGGACGTAAAACAGCCAACGTAGTGCTCAATACCGCCTTTGGTCAGCCAACGATGGCTGTGGATACGCATATTTTTCGTTTAGGTAATCGTACAGGGCTTGCTGTGGGGAAAAATGTTCTTGAGGTTGAGCAGCGTCTGCTCAAGGTCATTCCTAAAGAGTTTATTATTGATTCGCATCATTGGCTGATTTTGCACGGGCGTTATACCTGTATTGCCCGCAAACCAAAATGCCATGAATGTGTTGTGTCTGATGTCTGCAACTGGCCAGACCGTTTTGAATTTGGTGCTGCACGACCGATTAAAGTGAAAAATATAGACGCCTAAATGCGTCTATATTTTATCAATCATTTACGCCAATCTCAACTTTTAATTAATTTTTCCAACTGTAAAGGAGGATTACCTAATTGAGAATTTAAAACGACTGA
>NZ_JBLZXR010000053.1:0-22346 GCF_050285345.1 Acinetobacter sp. | reverse complement strand
GGAGTTCGAATCTCTCTGAGCGCACCAACTTGAACAAATTACCGCACATGTTGCGGTTTTTTTGTGCCTGAAATTTGGTGCGGGTTCTTACTATAAATGTTAGCTACTTATCATCATTTCATTGATGGTTATTTTTACTTTCTTATTTTGTTATTTGCAAAGAAAGCTTATAGATATCGAAGAGCTGTTTAGTTTGAGTTTTTGTGAATACAAAACTACTCATGATTCGGTTTGGTTAAGCATCTAAGTCGCGTTAAACGAAAGCATTTCGAATCATCTTATCGATGAAATGATTAATTTTTATCAAGATATCTATTAAGATGTTTAATTACTGTGCACTCAGTTAAATTTATATGAAAAAGCTCTTAACAAAAAACAATAATCACGTATAATGAGCCCCATCAAGACGTCGCGCTCATAGCTCAGCTGGATAGAGCACTTGGCTACGAACTAAGGGGTCGGGAGTTCGAATCTCTCTGAGCGCACCAACTTGATCAAGATTGAAAAAACCGCACATATTGCGGTTTTTTTGTGTCTAAAATATAGCTAAAAACAATCAATTGACTCTGTATGCTTCATTATTTTGAGTTTATTTAATTCATCTTTGATCTTTAAAGCCAATATACCTCTAGTGTTTCCATCGAATGCTAAAAAACGTGAAGCTGGATTGCATTGTGGTGTAATATTTAGCGCAATCCTTTTTTAATTTTTCATAAGCTTATGTCTGAGACTCTACCTGCATTATCGCTGCGCTATTTTTTAAATCTTGAAGAATCACAGGATGGTTTTGCACTGGCAACCTTTGGCAAAAAGCAATTTACACGCTTTTTAACCCCTGCTATTAGTATCGGGATCATCATCTGGGGCTTTTATTTAGGGCTGGATGGTGTCGGAGCATATTATGTTGGCTTGGGTCTTTTCTTTTTATTGCTACAAGGTTTAATGCGTTATTGGTTTTTACCGATGATGTTCAAACGTCAATTCGTCAAATATCAATTGGGTAAAAGTGAACAAGGCATTGAGCTGTTCCAAGACTATGCAGAAATTCATGCCAATGGTCGTAAAAATACCTTTAATTATACGGAAGTAGCGAATTTTGCTGAAGGCAAATTGACGTATATGGTTGAGCTCAAAAGTAAAACAGTCATTATTGTGCCGAAAAGTGCTTTTAGCACTGCTGCCGATCAAACAATGTTTGTGAATACATTTAAACGTTAAGCGCAAAGCCGTTCATTCATACGAGGGAAGAGTATGCAGTCACGTCCATCTAAAATTATTTGTGTCGGTCGTAGTTATGCCGATCATGCCAAAGAATTAGGCAATGCGATTCCAGATCGTCCAGTGTTGTTTATGAAGCCGCCGAGTGCGTTAGTTTCATTGCAACAGGGAATTTCATGGAATCCGGCATGGGGCAATTGCCATTATGAATGTGAACTGAGCTTAAGAATCGACCGTACTTTAAAAGGCGAAACAGATCCGTTAAAAGCACTTGAAGCAGTGGGTGCAGTGACGCTAGGTTTAGATCTCACTTTGCGTGATTTACAAGATGATTTGAAGCAAAAAGGCCAACCATGGGAACGTGCCAAAGCCTTTGATGGTTCGTGCATGCTAGCAGATTGGGTCGATGTGCAAGAGGTGGTGGGCGATTGGAAAAACGTACATTACACTTTGCAGATCAATGAAGAATTGCGTCAAAAAGGTGATACCGCATTGCTGATTTTTGATATTGGGACCTTACTTGCCGATATGAGCCAAGTGTTTACCCTGGAGGTGGGTGATGTGGTGATGACAGGCACACCGGCAGGTGTTGCTGCATTGCAAGCGGGCGATCAATTGAAAATGAGCCTGCAAGGTAAAACACACGATTATGTTTGGCAAACATTTGTAAAATAAGGTGATTTTTAAATTTTAAAATACCTTATGTTTTAGATTAAATTGATTTGAAAAGCAGATTATAAAGCTAATAATCTGCTTTTTTTACGATTGTTAAAAATAAACTATTGAAATAATTAGAAACTATTGTAACAAATTATTATTACTTAAATTGATGTTTCTTGCCAATAAAAATCTATTTTTGTGATATGGTGTCGGCTCTTTGTATGAGTTTTACTCTTTTTAGAAAATTTACGCTGTTTATTACAGCCGGCTTTTTTCTAGGAACTCATTTCTTTTTATTAGCATCCTAATTGGAAAGATGATATTTGTCTGAAAATTAAGATTCTATTTTTCTTATTTTTTATTATGAAAATGATCCTGTTCAGGATTATTTTATTTCTCATCTATTCATCTGATTAGGAGCTTTCCAAGAACTCAAAACTAATGGAGATAGCAATGACCCGAATTGCAATTATCGGAGCAGGCCCCAGTGGCATGGCTCAATTAAGAGCATTTCAATCAGCAAAGGCCAAAGGTCTACAAGTTCCAGAAATTGTATGTTTCGAAAAACAAAACGATTGGGGCGGACTATGGAACTACACTTGGCGTACAGGTGTAGATGAACATGGTGAAGCGGTGCATGGAAGTATGTATCGTTATTTATGGTCAAATGGACCCAAAGAGGCATTGGAGTTCGCAGATTATAGTTTTGATGAACATTTTAAAAAGCCCATTGCGTCATATCCACCACGCGCAGTACTTTGGGACTATATCAAAGGACGCGTCGAAAAAGCAGGCGTGAAAGATCAAGTCCGATTTAACACCGCAGTACGTCATGTTGAGTTTAATGCGGATACGCAGCAGTTTACGCTGCAAGTATGTGATCATCGCGAAAATCAGGTCTATTCAGAACAGTTTGATTATGTGATTGTTGCTTCTGGGCATTTCTCTACGCCTAAAGTCCCTGAATATAAAGGTTTTAATATCTTTAATGGGCGAATTTTACATGCACATGATTTCCGTGATGCCGTGGAATTTAAAGGTAAAACAGTGCTGATTGTGGGCAGTAGCTACTCTGCTGAAGATGTCGGTTCACAATGCTATAAATATGGCGCTAAACAAATTTACAGCTGCTACCGTAGCCAGCCGATGGGTTATAAATGGCCGAAGAACTGGTCTGAAAAACAGCAGCTTTTGCGTGTAGATGAAGATACCGCCTATTTTGCGGATGGTAGCTCAGCCAAAGTGGATGCAATTATTCTATGTACCGGTTATTTGCATCATTTCCCATTTATGGCCGAAGATTTGAAGTTAAAAACCAATAACTGCCTATATCCCGCATCTTTATATCAAGGTGTGGTATGGGAAAATAACCCTAAACTATTTTATTTAGGGATGCAGGATCAATGGTATACCTTCAATATGTTTGATGCTCAGGCATGGTATGTGCGTGACGTCATTCTCGGTCAAATTGCTTTACCTGAGCAGGCTGAGATGCAAGCCCATTCACAAGCTTGGATTGCACGAGAAAGCAAAATCAAAAGCTCGGAACAAATGGTTAAATTCCAAGGTGAATATATCAAACAACTGATTGCCAAAACAGATTATCCAAGTTTCGACATTGATGCTGTGAATGATATTTTTATGCAGTGGAAAATGCATAAAAAAGCCGGGATTATGAGTTTTAGAGATAAAACTTATCGTTCGGTGATGACTGGAAAAATGTCGAAACCGCATCATACGCCGTGGTTATATGCTTTAGATGACTCGTTAGAGGCTTATCTGGATAGTGAAAATCGTGAACAACGCGCGATTTAATCCAATGTCCTGTTCATTCAATATTTGAGGAACAATAAAAAAGACCTGTGATTGCAGGTCTTTTTTATTTGTTTATTTTAACTGGATCAGTATGTTCTGATTGAATAAGTCCTTTATTTTTTAATATTATTTACTCTCTAAAATTTTTGAAAGTGGAATTGATAGTTTGGCTGCAAGATAGTCATCAGCTTCGACCAGTTGTGGGCCAATTTTTTCCATCCAAACATCATCAGGAAAGACATTACCCAGATCTTGACGCTTGGGGAGTGGATACGGCAATTGACGGTAGAAACTCCAAAAATCAACCTGAGATAAATTTCGGACCAAAACATATTGATCATCGTCGGTACGTTTAATTAAATTTTGTTTTTCAAGTAAAATCATATAGGTCGGCAGACGGCCAATTTCATCGCGTCCTAAAACTTCAAGCGCTTCTTTTTCAGACACACTTTGTCCGATTTTTTGCTTTTTATAAAATAATTCCAGTAGATCCATCAACATGATGACGGGATGACGTTTTTGATCTTTACCTGAATTAAAGGCGGTAAGCGCAAAACTAATTTCTACTCCAATTAAAACAATATTCCATGAGAGGAAAATCCAAAGGAGAAAAATCGGTACAGCGGCAAAGGCACCATAGATAATTTGATAACTGGTAAAGTTCGACATGACAAAACCAAACAAATTTTTGAGCAGTTCAAACACCACAGAACTAAACATACCCGCAATCAAGGCCGCCTTAACCGGAACGCTGCGATTCGGAATGGTCCAATACAGGATAAAAAAACCTAAAATGGTCAAGGAAAAGGACAATAACCACAGGATAAAAGCGCCATTCAGTTCATAACCTGCAAAGTTGTTGCGCAGGACATTCATTGAGGCCAAGGCGGATGACAATACAAAAGCACTGCCGAGTAAAATCGGTCCAAGGGAGATAATGGTCCAATAACGCATAAAACCGATAAGACCACCACGCGTCTCGCGTACACGCCAAATGCGATTAAATACAGTTTCAATACTGGTCAGCATCATCACCGTGGTGATAAACAGAAACAGCACCCCAATCACAGTTAAATTGCTGGATTTATCGGTAAAGGCATTTAGGGCTTTATCAAAAGCAATAGTGGTTTTCGGTAAAAAATTACTATAAATCAGTTGTTGCAGTTGTTGGCGCGCAGGCTCAAGTGCGCTGATGGAAGAGATAATAACCAAAAAAACAGTCAGCATCGGTACCACTGCAAAAAGCGTGGTATAGGTCAACGAGCTGGCTTGTTCACGACAACGATCAGCTTCAAAACGCCGAATAACAAATAAAATAAACTGAAACCATTTTTGCTCATAAAAAGGAAGTTTTTTTAAAAATGCTTCGATCATGCTTTCAAGTCTCAAATTATTTTAGTCATGTTTATGCAATTTTCATGAACTAGCTTAACCAAAAAATGGGAAAAATACCGTATAGTTTTCATTTTTAATCAAATTCATAAAAATTATGCAAAAGTACGTACTGGTATTGTATTACAGCAAATATGGTTCGACCCGTGAAATGGCACATTTGATTGCCAATGGAATTGAAGCAACGGGCATGGCAGTCAAAATTCGTACTGTACCGAATCTTGCAACCGTGGTGAAAGAGGCTGAAGCCAGTATTCCTGCCGAAGGGGATATCTACTGTACGTTGGATGAGTTGGCCAATTGTTCCGGTTTGGCGCTTGGTTCGCCGACCCGTTTTGGTAATATGGCTTCAGAAATGAAATATTTTTGGGATCAGACTACCGCGCTTTGGCTCAATGGTGCCTTGCATGGTAAACCTGCGTGTGTATTTACCAGTTCAGGTTCGATGCATGGAGGGCAGGAGAGTACCTTGCTGACCATGCTGCCGCCTTTGTTTCACCATGGCATGATGATTCTAGGACTTAGCAATGCCCACCCATCACTGTCAAACACCAAAACTGGGGGAACACCCTACGGTGCCAGTCATGTCAGTGGTCCACGTCACGATCAATCTTTAAGTCAGGATGAACGGGTTTTATGTGAAGATCAGGGCAAGCGTTTGGGTCAAGTGGTTCAAAAGCTAATTGCTTAAGTGACTGCTAAAAAAAAGAGCACGATCACAATGTGCTCTTTTTTTATCAATGGAGGAAAGGTTCAATATTAATCTTGGTCTTTCACTCGAGCCGCATCTTCAGGTTGTTGCGCCAATTCAAAACGATGTTTACAGTTTAAGCATTGATAGTCGAGAAAAATATTTTGATCGACAATCGCACCGGCTTTTTTACCAAAACGATGACCTAAGAAGCCGCCAGTAATGCCGACACTAATTGCACCGACAAAAGTGCCGATGGTTCCGCCCATAATCACGCCTAATGGGCCTGCGGTGACACCACCAATTGCGGCCCCAATCGAGGCGCCAGATGCCGCACCACCTACAGTCCCCGCAGCTGTACCTGCGCCACTCAATAAGACCCCACCAATTTTTTGTAAGTTTTGTTCATGGTTGCGTTTTTCTACATTCGTCGAGCCGCATTTAGGGCACTGCACTGGGTGTTCCATCAATTGGTTTTCTGTATTCATAACGTCCTGTAGCCTGAAAAGAAGGGGCTGATTTGGGGTACAGCATAGATCAATTTTAGAATTAAGCGTTGACTAAAGGGATCAAAAACTGCATTTAAGTTGAATTTTAATGGGTTTTCTTAATTTGTGTTTTATTTGCTTGTAACCAAGCGAGCATATTTAAAAGTGTTGCGGCTTATTTAAAGCATAAAAAAAGAACACCGAAGTGTTCTTTAAGTTGTTTTGTCGTATTAGTCTCGAACAAATTCAACTGTACCATTTGCCAGTGATTTCACACGTGCTAATGATTCAACGCGGTAGCCTTTTTCAAGCAAAATGTCACGGCCTGGTTGGAATGATTTTTCAATCACGATACCAATACCCAAAACTTCAGCAGAAGCCTGATGAATCAAGTCCGCAAGACCAAGCGCAGCTTGACCATTTGCCAAGAAGTCATCAATGACTAAAACTTTGTCATCCGCATTGATGTGTTTCTTAGAAATTGCAATGGTACTTTCAGTTTGTTTGGTAAAAGAAAATACTTTAGAACGATATAAATCATCTTTTAAGGTTAAAGATTGATATTTACGTGCAAAAATCACAGGAACACCAAGTTCAAGACCAGCCATCACCGCAGGTGCAATACCTGAAGCTTCAATGGTAATGATTTTTGTAATGCCTGCATCTTTAAAAAGACGGGCAAATTCTTGACCAACTTGCTGCATCATGACAGGGTCAATTTGGTGGTTCAGGAAAGAATCGACTTTTAGAACTTCTTCAGAGAGAACGATACCTTCAGCTAAGATTTTCTGTTCCAGAGCGTGCACGGGAGAATCCTCGATGGGGCAGGGTGCTTTAAAAGCAAATGCGTATTTTAAAAAGCACCGAGAAAAATGCAAGCGAAATTGATCAAATCAATTAACTTGTTGCACCTTTATAGCCCGTTAACAATAGACCATACGAGGTTTTGTTGTCTTGATGAGAGACTTTAACCGGTAAATAGTCTAATTTAGGTGCCAGCCAGAAGATTGTTTGACGGCCCGGTTTATCGTGTTTCATTACCACTTTCACGGTATCGAAAGTGCCATAAGTGGTGGAAACTTTTTCCGTGCCTTGTTTTACAAATTTACGGCCTTCAACTTCTTTGGCATCGGCAATGTAATACGTCGATTTTAAACCACGGCCTTTTAAATCTTCACGGATTTGTAATTCGGCATTCAGCTCATCCAAAACCCCAGACTTCCATGCAAATGAACGTGCTTTATCATCTTTCTTGGTATTAATGGTTTTTGTACCTGAATTAAAGTTGATATTCATGGTGTTGTTGTGCACTAAAATTTTACTGCTACGGCTAAAGCTATTGGAATGAATTTGGTCACCGCTTAAGCTAAAACGGCTGGTTTCAGTGGCTGAAGCAATTGCACCGGCTTTGGCTGCAAAGACATAGGTCCAGTTATTTCCAGCTTGTTTTAAGGTACGGGTTGCAGAACCCATATTTTTGCCATTGTAATTAAACTGATAGCTGGCCTGAAATGGACTCATGGCAAATGACTGACTTGAGAAACTAGTCAGAAGCAGTGCAGTTGATACCCCAGCAGCAAGACCTAAATTTTTCAAAACTGAATGTGCCATAAGGATGATTTTCCTATTCAATATAAATGACAGATCATTAATCTGCCCGATATGTTTATTATGATGATGGATTGTGGAGAATGAAGTCAAAAATCCGAGCTAAATGTATATTTTGTGTAGCGATTTTGCGTGGATTTTAGGCTAAGTAACGGAAAATCTTAGCTTTCCTTTTGCTTGATGGGCGTGACTTGGTCATCGGTTAAGTCGGAATCATTCCAGTCATCAATGCGTTCCTGCGACATTTTGGTAAACAGTGCGGTTAAATTCACATTGCCAATAATCACCAGTTCTGCTTCACGTAAAACTGCGTGATTGACATGAACTTTACCCAAAGTATCGATAATCGAACGGCTTTTGCCGAGCCAGCGATTGAGGTCTAAATGCAACAGATCATCTTTGACTTTAATCACGTTGAGTTTTTCTAAGATCATGCCGAGTGGATCTTGATTCAAGACTTTTTGATAAAACCATAAGGCTATACGCACTCCGAATTTATACAGCACATTCGGATATTTGGCTTCGATCACTTGTGTATCACTAATTTGTTCAAAAACGATGAGCTGAGTTTGTTTATTCAGCTCCATTTGTACCAGTTTTAAATCGACCGATAAGGTCAGTAGCATGCCGTTGTAGTCGAGCGTGGCATAAAGGCGTAACCAGTCATCATGCAGGTCTGCATGCAAGTCTTTGAGCATTTTCACATTATCAGTCACAAAGCGCTGAAAGGTCGCATTTAAAAACACTTGAGACATTGGGAATTCACGCTCGTCCTCAATAAATCCTTCTGCTTTTTGGTACACTTGACGTATACGTTTAGAGATATTGGAAATTAGCGTTTGCATATGCGGTGCATCCTGGCAAATTATTTTTTGACGGTGTGTATCTTGTCAATTTCTATAAAAAACACAAGGTTTTGATCTTGCAGTTTATCAAAATAAATTGCACCATTTTCAAGGTTTTAATCGTGCATGGTCTATGTATTGATGGATTTCTCGTTTTCATAAAAAAATGAAAACTAGGTTTATTTTATACTGTTTTAAGCAGTTTGGGGAATGCGGCAAATTGTCGGTTTAATGTGATGCTGAAAAAAATAACGTTCATGCCGTTGGTAAAAGAATGGTGGAAAGATCCAATATTTGCAACCGCTGTCGTAGGTGCAGCTGTATTACATTTGGCATTTTTAACCATGCAATTTGCGCTGCCACAAGAAGGTGAATACCACACCAAAGAAATAGCAGTATCTTTACGACCTGCCACCGATAAAGTGGAAAATGCTGACTTTTTAGCACAGGCAGATCAACAAGGTTCGGGAAAATTCCGTGAATCACATCGTATGTCGAGTGATATGCCGGCACCGATGATTGAGCAAAAAGCCGGTGAGCAAAAAAACGAAGCTTTGGAACAATTACAGCAAAAGAAAGAGCTGAGTTTTGAAGACAAAGTGTTGATGACAACGCTGAGTTGGCAAAAGCAAGCGGAAGAGAATAGCCGTAAAAAAGCGCTAGAAGAGCTGAATAGCCAATTCCAAGCTAAAGCTGCCATGGTGGCCAGTATTGAAGCGCAATATTTGCAACGCCAGCAAAATTTCAGTCGTCAGCAAAAAATTAAAACCATTGATGGTATTCAAGCCAAGCAAGATGTTTCTGCTGCCTATATGGAAAAATTCCGCCAAAAAGTGGAATTTTATGGCAACCGTTATTATCCAGAAGCGGCGAAGCAACAACAGTTGAGCGGTGAAGTCCGATTAATGGTGATTTTAAACAGCAATGGCGGGATTCGTGCCATTCGCTTAATTGAAGGTTCAGGTTCGAGTTTACTGGATGAAGCAGCAAAAAACTCTGTGCGTAAAGCTGCTCCCTTCGGTCAGTTCGATGTCAAAATGAAAGATATTTCTGAGCTGCGGATTGTCCGCACTTGGCGCTTTGATCCGGCTGAAGCTGAGTTTGAGGTGCATTAAAAAACCACATCTCCCTTGTACAGCAGTGTTGCTCATCTTTTGAAAGGAGAGGAAATAAGCATAAAAAAGCGAGCCGTAGCTCGCTTTTTTGGTTCTTAATCTCTTTCCAAATAAGGATTATCAAAACCGAGCTTGGCTAAAATCTCGATTTCCAATGCTTCCATTTCTTCAGCATCTTCATCCGAAGTTTCATGGTCATAGCCCATGAGATGTAATGTGCCATGTACTAACATGTGAGTGAAATGAGTTAACGGTGTTTTGCCTTGCTCAGCGCCCTCAGCAAGAACCACAGGAATACAAATCACCAAGTCACCAATCGGAAATGAATCCAAAATCGCCGCCATTTCATCAGGAATGTCGCTTGGGAAAGACAGCACATTGGTCGGTTTGTCTTTACCGCGATATTCCAAATTCAATTTGTGGCTTTCATCATTGTTCACACAGGCAATGCCAATTTCACAATCACTTTGTGTATCGATATGACGTAAAGTAGTTTCCACCACTTTCTTGATATGCGCACGTTTCACCACCAATTCAGGTGATTGAAAATTTTGCTGCAAAGAGAGATTAAGTTTCAAAACGAATCCTTAAAAATTTTAATCTTGATGCTGCTCATCAGCTTTCGCATCATTGTCCGCCACTAAGGCATTTTGACGTGCTTGACGTTCAGCACGTTGTTCTGCGGTTAGGCGATGTTGTTCGCTGTCCCATCCTTCGTAGGCTTCAACAATTTTTTGAACCAATTGATGTCGTACTACATCGCGAGAGTGGAAACGCGTAATATGAATTTCTTTGATCTTTTCGATGACACGTAAGGCATGTGCCAAACCCGACTGCTGTCCGCGCGGTAAATCTACCTGCGTGATGTCACCAGTAATTACTGCACGTGAACCAAAACCTAAACGGGTCAAAAACATTTTCATCTGTTCAGGTGTGGTGTTTTGCGCTTCATCCAAAATCACAAAGGAATGATTCAGGGTACGACCACGCATATAGGCCAGTGGAGCCACTTCAATCACTTGCCGTTCAATCAGTTTAGCCACTTTTTCAAAGCCGAGCATCTCATACAAAGCGTCATACAGAGGGCGCAAGTAAGGGTCAATTTTCTGGCTTAAATCGCCGGGTAAGAAACCCAGTTTTTCACCGGCTTCAACCGCAGGACGAACCAATAAAATACGCTGAATTTCGTTACGCTCCAGCATATCAACCGCAGCGGCAACCGCTAAATAGGTTTTACCTGTACCAGCAGGGCCAATACCAAAGGAAATATCACTTTGTAAAATCCGCTGAACATAGCGTTTTTGGTTTGCACCACGTGGGTTAATTCGACCTTTACGGGTTTGTAGATAGACATTGTCTAAACCGGTATGTTCATTTTCAGAAAAGTCTTCCTGAATTTCACGGTCAGTCTGACTGCCCTGAATCATCATATGTAAGATGTCTGCACTAATCTGAGGATTGGTTTCGGACTCTTCATATAGACGGTGAAGGAGGCTTTCGGCTCTCTCAACCGCATCGATCTCCCCATCGACAAAAAAGGCATCTGCACGATGGGAAATTTTGACATCTAAACGTTGTTCAATTTGTTTGAGATGACCGTTATAGGCACCGAGCATGCTTTGTAAACGGTCAAGTGGAATACCAGCAAAAGTTACAGTACGTCGAATCGCTGCAGTCAAGAGAATTCCTTTAAATTGGTCTGACGATTAAGCTTACATTACGCCACGTCAGGCTCAAGATTCAAGAGTTCACCGTAAACAAACTTCAAAGTTTTAATATCGGTCACTTCAATCTCAGCAAAACGACCGACCCATGTAGGATCACCAATAAAGCTGACCAAACGGGTATTGTCTGCCGTTCCAATCAACAGGTTTGGATCTTTATCTGAAACGGACTCGATCAAGACACGTTGAATGGTACCAAGCATGGCATCCGTCTTATCAATACTGGATTGTTTAATCCATTGTTGAACTTTGGCCAAACGCTCTTTTTTCACATTTTCAGGTGTGGTGTCTTCAAGTTCAGACGCAGGTGTACCCGGACGTTTTGAATAAATGAAGCTATATGAATGGTCGAAGTCCATATCTTGAATAAATTGATAAGTCTCTTCGAAGTTTTCATCGGTTTCGCCTGGGAAGCCAATAATAAAGTCACTTGATAAATGCATATCTGGACGGACTTTACGCAGTCTTTCGATCTTGTCGATGTACACGTCAATGGTGTGGTTACGCTTCATCGCTTGCAAGACATCGTTAGAACCGCTTTGTACTGGCAAATGCAAGTGAGACACCATTTGTGGTAAGTCACGGTAGCATTGAATGAGGTCATCATTAAATTCAAGCGGGTGCGATGTAGTGTAACGAATACGGCCAATCCCTGGAATTTCTGCCACTAAACGTAATAAATCAGCAAAAGTACAAATATTACCTTCAAAGGTTTCACCGCGGTAACCATTGACGTTTTGACCGAGCAATGAAATTTCACGAACCCCTTTTTCTGCCAAGGTTGCAATTTCAGCCAATACATCATCAAGTGGACGAGAGACTTCTTCACCACGGGTGTATGGCACGACACAGAAAGAACAGTATTTTGAACAGCCTTCCATAATTGAAACAAAGGCTTTAAAACCCTCAACACGCGGTTCAGGCAAAAAGTCAAATTTTTCAATATCTGGGAAGGAAATATCCACCAATTGGATTTTTTCTTTTTTCGGTTTTACCACTTGTTCAGTGTGTTGATCCAACATTTGTGGTAAACGGTGCAAAGTTTGTGGGCCAAACACCATATCAACATAGGGTGCGCGTTTTTGAATGTTGTCACCTTCTTGAGAGGCAACACAACCGCCAACTCCAATCACGAGGTCTGGATTTTTTTCTTTCAGTTTGCGCCAACGACCGAGTTCAGAGAACACTTTTTCTTGGGCTTTTTCACGAATGGAGCAGGTATTCATAAGTAGAATATCAGCTTCTTTCGGGTCTGTAGTCAGGATATAGCCGTGCGAATCGCCTAACAGATCCCCCATACGTTGACTGTCATACTCATTCATCTGACACCCTTGCGTTTCGATGTACAGTTTTTTGACTGAAGCATCATTGGCTTGAGTGTGCTGTGGCTGGGTTACAGTGTTTTCTGAGGCAGCTTGGGCACTATTGGGGATGAAGGTTTGAACCGTCATGTAGGCTCCTAAAGAAATTTGGATGAAATCAATAAACCATACGTGGCTAAACGACAAATCAGGAATTGAAATGTGTGGCTGCGAAGGTTAAAAAGGGGATTGAAGAATGGCGCGTATTTTAGCAGTAATTAACAGAAAACTTACAGCTTAAAATTACCACGGCTTAATATTGATTTATGAAGCAAAAATGTTTGAAAATTAATATTGGCTAATCATAAGGTTACACAACAGAACACAATGCTGAATTTAGAATTATTAAACTAATCACTAAATAAAGATTGCTGTACTGAAACTGGACAGAATTACATGAAAGAAGGCAAGTCGATGTTCAAACAGAAAATGAAATCAAAAAATTACTCTAAATTGCTTGCTTTGGGTGTAGCTGTGTCTGGATGTTGTGCCGCTGTGCAAGCTGCAGATGAACAGTTTAATGATGCTTTACGTGCAGCAAATTCTGGCAATATTTCATTATTACAAGAATACCAATCGGCAATGCAAAATGATGTTTTGGGCTATTACCCTGAATATTGGATGCTCAATAACAATTTAGCCTCGCAGCCTGCCAATGCCATTACCAGTTTTGCACAGCGCTATCCGCAGTCTGCCATGGCAGAAAAACTCGCTGCGGATTATGTTGAAGAAAAAGTTAAACAAGCAGACTTTGCAACGGCGCAACCTGTTTTGCAATACGTGACCAATGCTGATCGCGCTGAAACCTGTGCTATGGCTCAAGTCCGTGCCAAGTCTGGCGATCCATTAGTTTATGCAGAATTTAAAGATGTGTGGTTGACGACAAACTCGCAACCCGATGCGTGTACAGGACTGGGACGCATGATGCTTTCAAGCCCATTGATGACCAAAGAAGATCGTCATCAACGCATGTGGGGGCAATTACGTGCAGGTCAATCTGGTCAAGCCATTGCAACAGCGCAAACCATTGGGGTCAATATTAACCTTGCACAGCTCAACAGTATTCAATCCAATCCATTGAATTATTTATGGTCAGCACCAAAAACCACGGCGGAAGACCATGCTTATTTAATCTATGCTATGGGACGTTTGGCCGATACCGATCTGAATGGGGCAATGTCTTCGGTTAAACGGACTGCAGAAGGCACACCTGAAAGTGTGCAAAAAGCCTTATACCGCAGTGTGGGATATATTGGCGGAACCACGGTGATGAAAAATAATTTCAACCGTGAGGTGCTGAATTATTTAGATTTAAGTTATGGTTTGCCATTTAGTTCAGAAGAAGCTGAAATTTATGCTCGCCAAGCCATTCGCTTTGGTGCTTGGGAAAGTGTGATTCGCGCCATTGATGCGATGAATGTGTCGCAAAAACAAGAAGACCGCTGGCAATATTGGTTGGCACGTGCATCAGAACAACGTGGAGATGCGTCTTCAAAACGCGCGGCTCAAGAGATTTATCGCAAATTGGCAGTTGGGGATGATTACCATAATTTATTAGCACGTGACAAAATTGGTCAGTCTTATAACAATATTCCGTCCAATGTACAGCCGAGCTCAAAAGATATTCAGCGTTTAAATCAAGATATTCATTTTAACCGTGCCTTTGCATTGCGTCGTATCAATGCTTCTGACAGTTATATCAACCGTGAGTGGAATTGGGCGGTTCGTCAGGCTTATTTAAAACATGACGATGGCATGATTCTTGCCGCAGCTAAACGTGCAACCGATATGGGGTGGTATGATCGTGCCATTTATGCCGCAGACCGAACCACGAACCAACATAATTATGCGTTGCGTTACGCCATGCCACATCAAAGCTATGTGGTCAGTCACAGCCGAAATGCCGGTATTGATCCCGCTTGGGCCTACGGTTTGATGCGTCAAGAAAGTCGTTTTGTGACCAGTGCGCGTTCGCATGTTGGAGCAGGTGGTTTAATGCAGATCATGCCGGATACGGCAAAATTGGTCGCACGTCAGATGGGGGAAAGCTATAACCCTGCGGCGCTTTCCGATATGAATACCAATATTCGCTATGGCACATTCTATTTATCGATGATTCAACGTCAGTTAAGTGACAGTCCAGTATTAGCCACTGCGGGGTATAACGCGGGGCCTAATCGGGCACGTCGTTGGCAGCCTGAATACCAACAGATCGCAGCAGACCAATACACCGAGTCGATTCCTTTAACAGAAACCCGTGACTATGTGAAACATGTGATGACTAATGCAACGCATTATGGTCTTTTGCTTGGACAAGGACCGCAGTCGATTGAAAAACGGATGCAAATGATTCCGCTACGAAATACACAATAATTTTTTGCTGTGTTTTTGAAGAGTTGTTGAAAACCATTTAAAACAGGTAGTTGATCAATGCCGAGAACCCAGAGTCATACCGTACAAGTGCTGACCTCACTGCTTTTGGGTGGCGGTGCAGGACTGGGTGTGTCTGCAACCTCGGCAGCACCAGTTGTACATGGCTATGTCATGGATGTGCAAATGGTACCGGCGGTGTGTGCCTATGATCCATTAAAAAATAAAAAACGGAAATGTTTAGAAGGTTATTCACTGAATATCACCGGTTTATACCCTGAAACCAATTCAAAGGATTGCACAACCAACAGTTCTGCAAAGCTGTCACCGTTACAGGCCAAAGTTGTGGCGCGTATTATGCCTGATGAAAATGCGCGGGTAGCCCTTTGGCATAATATTGGGGGCTGTGTCCCTATGAATGCCAGTCAGTATTTTCGGACCATTATCAATCATGCCGATAAACTGAAAATTCCAGAAGAGTTGACTAGCCAAGACACGCGCGTAATGCAGAGCAATGTATTACGTAACAAAATACTAAAAATGAATCGTGGATTAGTATCACAAAGTATAGAGTTTAATTGTATGCAAACACGTGCAGGCAGCATGCTGACTGAAATAAAAATCTGTTATAAAAATAATGGTCAATACAAAAAATGCCCAACAAATGTGGTTGGAAATTGCCCAGCCAATTTTACAATTAAAGGTTCTTTCTAAAGATTTCTACGTATTTTATTTATATTTCCTATCATACTTTTGTTGAAATACATTCTCTTTTGCATGCATCGTGCTAATGATTGGAGTACAATCTTTGCCGTTTATGATTATTAAGATTAGATAGAACAGCTATTTAATCATTATCACGATCCTCAATTGGAGATAATTACATGAAGCAAGCAGTTCGTGTTGCCGTTACTGGTGCAGCTGGTCAAATCGGTTATAGCTTATTATTCCGTATCGCAAGCGGTGAAATGTTGGGTAAAGACCAACCAGTTATCCTTCAATTATTAGAAATTCCAGTTGAGAAAGCTCAACAAGCGCTTAAAGGCGTAATGATGGAACTTGATGACTGCGCATTCCCTCTTTTAGAAGGTATGATCGGTACTGATGATCCTAAAGTTGCATTCAAAGATGCTGATTACGCACTTTTGGTAGGTTCACGTCCACGTGGTCCTGGTATGGAACGTGCTGACTTACTTAAAGTAAACGGCGAAATCTTCATTGGTCAAGGTCAAGCACTTAACGAAGTTGCAAGCCGTGACGTTAAAGTTCTTGTTGTAGGTAACCCTGCAAACACTAACGCTTATATCGCAATGAAATCTGCTCCAGATCTTCCAGCGAAAAACTTCACAGCAATGTTACGTCTTGACCACAACCGTGCGTTAACTCAACTTGCTCAAAAAGCAGGTGTTGCAGTTTCTGACATCGAAAACATGACTGTTTGGGGTAACCACTCTCCAACAATGTATGCTGACTACCGTTTTGCAAACGTAAACGGCGAAAGCTTAAAAGACAAAATCAACGATGCTGCTTGGAACAAAGATGTGTTCCTTCCAACTGTTGGTAAACGTGGTGCTGCGATCATCGAAGCACGTGGTCTTTCTTCTGCTGCTTCTGCTGCAAACGCTGCAATCGACCATATGCGCGATTGGGCTCTTGGCACAAACGGCAAATGGGTAACTATGGGTATTCCTTCTGACGGTTCTTATGGTATCCCTGAAGGTGTAATGTTCGGTTTCCCTGTAACAACTGAAAATGGTGAATACAAAATCGTTCAAGGTTTAGAAATCGACGAATTCAGCCGTGAGCGTATCAACTTCACGCTTAACGAGTTAGAAGAAGAACGTGCAGCAGTAGCTGACATGGTTAAATAATTTGATCTATTGAGATTAAGTTAGAGAAAGCACTCCATTTGGGGTGCTTTTTTATTTCTGAATTTTGATTTATTGTTTGAAAAATGAACAAAAAATAACACGTTGAGATTGAGTTGCTACTGACAAATGGAGTTGAACAGATAACTATAAAAGAAGGAGAAATGTTAGCTTGATGATTTGATTAGGAGAACGGACATGTTTAACCAACAACCGACCTTAGAACTATTTTTTGAGCAATTGGGGCTTGATGCGAGTCCAGAAGCCATCGATCAATTTATTGAAACGCATCAAATTACGATGGATATACCTTTGCATAAAGCACCATTTTGGACGCAATCACAACATGATTTTATTATCAGTCATTGGAAAAAAGACGACGATTGGGCCATGGTCGTTGATATTTTAAATGAGCAATTGCATACGGAGCATAAGCTTTCTGGTTCATGCGAAATTTAAATACAATTTGAAACAACAAACCTAGCAGAGATGCTAGGTTTTTTTATCCATATCATATAAGTTGGTTGAATAATAAATGACAGATTAGTTGATAAGGAGGGCAAGATGCTCAATCAAAATAAACCATCCTTAGCTTTATTGTTTGCTCAATTGGGGTTAGCAAGTAGTCCTGCTGCAATCGAGTTATATATTCGTACTCATCAACTGGCTGCCAATGAAAATCTGCATGATGCGCCATTTTGGAATAAAGCGCAGCGAGATTTTTTAATCAGCCATTTAGTCCAAGATGATGACTGGGCAATCTGGATTGATGAGTTAAATCAACAGTTACATATGGATGCTTATAAACTCCAGCCCGCATAAACAGTTATGAATCTCAATAAAAAAACGCCGCGATCGCGGCGTTTTTTTATTGTTTTTCTTTATATTGCAATGATTAATGCATGCGACTTTTTAAGATGCGATCAAACCATTGTTCTTGACGATATTGATCCAACGCAGGATGACTCTGCATAAGCATCATATCGAAGGCATGGGTTTTACTGTATTTATTGAGCCAATGGCGGGTTAATGCGGGTTCACTTTTCACTGCAGAAGCATAGGCCAAGAAAAAGTAAATATCACCAAAATCATCGTGGGTCATCGGTCTTAAAATTTGCTGTGTAATGACCGCAAAATGTTGCTCTTTGGTGATTTCAAAATACAACATATAGGCTTTGGCCAAATGCAGCGACAAATTGACATAGAGGTCTAAGGACATTTCTTCAAATTCAACACGGCCTTGTTCCAGTAAAACAATCGACTCTTGAAGGAAATGAATTTGTTCTTGGCGTACTTGGCTTAATGTCACCAGTTGTAGGCGTAAATCCGCGCGCTCAAAAGCCAGTTCAGGTGTGTTGCCCAGTAAGAATAATTGATCAGTTTCACCAATACGTTGAATAATATATTTGCTGCTCTGACGCATCGGGTACATCCTCATCTATGAATGTTTCATATATGAGGATAATTACAAAAATTTAAAGGAACAATGCAGAATTACCAAATGTTATTGTCGTTACGTAACCATGCGGTAATTGAAAGTCGTTGGTGTTTGGCTTCTAGTACTTCATGTAATAAGTCACTTTGAAATAAGGCAATGCGATTGGATTTAGGCTGTATGATATGCCATTGATTATTTTTATCTTGTAGATGTAATTCGCCGCCCCAGTCATCCTGCCAAGTTTCATGCAAATAATAAACCGCAGAAATTACTCGACCATTTTTTCCTTGTGGATTATCTCGATGTAAGGCATAAAATTCACCTGCGTTATAACACGCAAAATGAGCTTCAACATCATCGATCCCGGCATAAAAAGCACGATTGAATTGTTCTGCAAGTGAGCTTAAAGATTGAAGATGTTCTTGAGCGACTTCTAAACCTTCATTAATCCATAAAATATGGTCGCTTCGAATGTTATTGATAACGCCATTTTGAATGGCCGCATTTCTAAATTGAGTTAAATTTGACATACATTCTTCTACGAGCGCATGTGTATAGTCAGCAGAGTAGGCTTGATCAATAATTGTAAAACCGCGTTGATCTAAATCATTTAGGATTTGATCAACCGGCCAAGACTTTGGGAGAAGAGTTGCATCCATATATAGCACTCCTAAAAAGAGCTGAAAAAAGGTGAAGTATTCTAGAGCAAGAATAGCATCTGAATGAAATAATTTTTCATGCTAAAATGCATGTTGATATCAGGAATTAATGAAACATGAATTACCGTCACCATTTCCATGCAGGCAACTTTGCCGACGTCATGAAGCATGTATTATTGCTTCAGTTGTTAAGTCGCCTTAATGCAAAAGATAAACCTTATCGCTATGTAGATACGCATGGTGGAGCAGGTAAATATGACCTGTCGACCTCTGAAGCACAGAAGTCAGGTGAATTCTTGAATGGTATTCATCGTTTGGTGAAACTTGATGACTCAATTAAACGTAATGCGCCTGAAGGCGTGCAACAATATTTAAAAATTGTTGAAAAAATGCGTGAAAACTTTGGTAAAGGCGCTTATCCGGGTTCACCATGGTTTGCACTTGAAGGCATGCGCGAAATAGACAAAGCGACCATTTTTGAAATGCAACGTGATGTATTCCAACAATTACGTCATAACATTTTTGATAAGCGCGCTGGCTTGCATGAACGTGATGCTTATGAAGGCTTATTGGGTGTCATTCCGCCAAAAGAAAAGCGTGGTTTGGTGATGATTGATCCACCTTACGAATTAGAACGTAAGGACTTTCCACAGCTGGTAGAATTGTTAGTTGCCGCATATAAAAAATGGCCGACAGGCGTTTTTGCGGTTTGGTATCCAATCAAAGACCGCGCGATGATTGAACGTTTTGAAAAGAAAATGTACAAAACCGGTATTCGTCGTCAGTTGGTTTGTGAAATTTGTGTGTGGCCTGATGATACGCCAGTTGGGCTTAATGGCTGTGGTTTATTGGTGATTAATCCACCTTGGAAATTCTCTGAAGATGCAGATGAAGCGTTACAATGGTTGTTCCCACATCTTCGTATGAGTGAAAATGGTGGACATGCCGCTGTGCGTTGGTTGGTTGGCGAATAATTCATTTTAAAAAGAAAATAGGTCACAGTTAGGATCAAAGAATGACAAATACAAATAAACCTGAACGGGAAATTTCTTCGAAAGATGAAAATGCTTTTGACGGCATTACATTTGAAGTTGAAGAAGAGGAGCATACCCATGAAGGGCATAAAGTGAAGCGTCGTGGGATCTATCTGTGGCCGAACCTGATTACCACTGCAGCGTTGTTGTCCGGTTTCTATTCCATCATTGCCAGTATGAATGGTGAATATCAACAAGCCATTTTTGCCATTTTCCTTGCGGCCTTGTTTGATGGTCTAGATGGTCGTGTTGCGCGTGCCATTGGTGCACAAAGTCCTTTTGGTGAGCAATTTGACTCATTGTCAGACTTATTGGCGTTCGGTGTTGCGCCTGCGATTTTGATGTATAGCTGGAGTCTGAATGATTTAGGCCGTATCGGCCTGGCAGCTTGTTTTGTTTATACCGCGTGTGCGGCTTTTCGTTTAGCGCGATTTAATGTACAAATTGGTGTGGTCGATAAGCGTTACTTTATTGGTGTAGCGAGCCCGTTAGCTGCTGTGATCATTATTTCATTGGTTTGGGTAGGTATTGATATTCCAGAAGTCTTTGATCTGCAAGAAAAAGGCATACAAATCTTTAATGCAGTGGTAATTGCCGCTGTTGGTTTGTTAATGATTTCCAATGTGAAATATTATTCATTTAAAACTGTAGATCGTCGCCGTGTGCCATTTGCGGTACTTCCGATTATCGTTTTTGTTTTGGCCGCTGTAACTTATAATATCCCAATGGGAATCTTAATTCTTTCGGTGATTTATGCATTATCGGGTTTTGTGACCACATTAATGGCGAAAAAGGCTGAAGCATGAATTTGCAATGTTGAAATAACATGAAAAAGAGGGGCTTGATATGCAGATATTTCAAGATTTCTTGGACCAATCCAAACGGTTGAATCAAGCCCCAAAATCGAATAATAAAAACATTCGGCTACAAGGGCCTAATCAGCAATATAGTGCTGTGTATTATGGCCTCAGCGTTCCGAACCTACCTGCACCTTTGCATTATCTCAATTTTATTAGCTGGCTTGGTCAGCCGAAAATTTCCGTATTTCAAAATGCCTATTGCATTAAAACGACTGAACTCGATACTGCAACAGTCATGTCGAGCATCAGTGCGCACATGATTGGTCAATTTCAAAACTATTCACTAAAAAATGATTGTCAACTCAAAGATGTTGCAATTCATTTTGGTGTTAAAGAATCCATCGTTGGGCACACCGATACCTTTAGTATTCAACGTGAAGACAGTGAATTAAGTTTTAATCTCGACATTCAAGCAACTGAGATAAAATCCTGTTTGACCAAACTCAGGCTCGGGTTGGCAGAGTATTGGTCAGTCCTGTCTCATTGCGAAGGACAAATAAAATATCAAAACCAAATTTATGAGATCAACCAATTAGCAGCTTTGTCTTATGCCCAATTTAGTAAGTTTTCTTATCTGCCTTTGGCATTTTTTACCCAGCAAATAATCAACTTAAGCCAGCAGCGGCAAATCGTTTTAGTTCAAACCCGAGATCGTTATAACAATATTTTGAGTTCGCGCTTATATCTGCGGGACTTTAAAAATAAGAAGGTCTTGATGATGGATCAAAATGTACACTTTAAGATTCAGCGGGTTTATCCCGTAGTGAAAACGCCCAATTTGCAAAAAATGTATTTGCCTCGTGAGTTTGAATGGATCTGCCACAATGAACAGATGCAAATTTATATACAGGCACAGAGTCGGGGGGATTTTAAATTTGGACTAGGTGCGGGCTATGCAGGAAGCTTTAATTTTCAAATAAAAATAAATGATGAAATTGAAAATGGGGAAGGGGGCTATTGTGAATATGTGGATTGTCGCCCTTTAAGCTGGCAAGAAAAAAATCATAAAGATAAATTAATGGATAAATTTGGACATGCTGTACCTTTTATGCTCAAAAAATAGAGAAAAACCACGTTTTGGTAGAAAAAATAAACAAACGTGGCATTTTTTATAAAAAACTTGAAAAAAGGTGTTGCGTTGGGTTGGAAATGCTGTAGAATGCACATCCATCGGCGGTGATGTTGATTAAAACTTGTTGA
>NZ_JBLZXR010000052.1:0-28136 GCF_050285345.1 Acinetobacter sp. | reverse complement strand
AGATTTCGACACCTTTATCAAAACGGGTAACTTTCTCTTTTTCAAGATCAATGTCCGATCAGATCTGAACTAATACAGCTGTACCTTGAATAATTTTTATGAATCATACATCTAAATTAGAAAGCTGCCGCTCTCCGACAATCTCCTACATAATATCCAGATAAATAAGGTTGGATTTAGCTGAACTGTCCGATCGAAAAAAGCTGGGCAATATCTTTGATGTCCATTTGCATTCACCTCTTTTTAACATCCTATAGAACGTTGTAATTTTAAAAAGCTCTTTAAATACGTTTTTACAATAAAGTTCAAAGTAATTATTCATTAAACTCTCACTTCAGTTAGAGGATTGTTGCCCACAAAATACAGGAAACAAGGTAAACTAAAGCTTCCCTTTATTTTCATTGTGGATAAATTGATGCGACGTTTATCGACTCAAGATCAAAAATTTAAACAAGTCTTTGCTGACCTGTTGGCTTTTGAAACCGTGAGTGACTCAGAACTTTTAAAAACCGTAGACCAAATTATCGCTGATGTTCGTCAGCATGGTGATGCTCATGTTCTTAAACTCACTCAACAGTTCGATCGACATCCAGCGCATCAATTTTCGGACCTTGAACTAAGCCAAGAACAACTCAAGGCGGCTTTTGATGGTTTAGATCCTGAAGTCCGTGAAGCACTTGAGCTCGCGGCAAGCCGTATTCGTGAGTTTCACCAAGTGCAAAAGCAGGATGGTTGGACTTATGTCGATGCTTTGGGCAATACTTTGGGCCAAAAAATTACCCCACTCGATCGTGTAGGGATTTATGTGCCGGGTGGCTTAGCTTCATATCCATCTTCAGTATTAATGAATGCCGTGCCTGCACATGTTGCAGGTGTGTCTGAAATTATTATGGTGGTACCAGCACCGAATGGTGAGTTGAATCCATTGGTATTGGCTGCAGCTTACTTAGCGGGCGTACACCGTGTCTTTACTATTGGTGGGGCACAAGCCGTCGCAGCATTGGCCTATGGTACAGAAACCATTCCATCTGTAGATAAAATTACCGGTCCCGGTAACCGTTTTGTTGCAGCAGCAAAACGTGCCGTATTTGGTCAGGTTGGGATCGATATGATTGCGGGACCTTCTGAAATTTTGGTTTACGCCGAAGGCGAAAATAACGCGAAATGGTTGGCGATGGATGTATTGTCTCAAGCGGAACATGACACTGTCGCACAGGCAATTTTCATTACTCCAGATGAGCAACTATTACATGATGTAGAACAGGCGATTGAAGAGCATTTGGCGGCATTGCCAAAAGCAGAAATTGCGCGGACATCGATTGCCAATCGTGGTGCATTAGTGTTGGTCAAAGATCGTCAAGAAGCCATTGATTTGATTAACCAAGTTGCGCCTGAGCATTTGGAGCTTTGTTTAGATGAAGCAGAAAAAATGTCAGAAAGCATTCGTCATGCAGGTGCAATCTTTATGGGACGTTATACCCCTGAAGCGATTGGTGACTACTGTGCAGGTCCGAATCACGTACTGCCTACTTCGGGCACCGCGCGCTTTTCATCACCGCTTGGTGTGTATGATTTCCAAAAGCGTTCAAGCCTGATTATGTGTTCTGAGCAAGGTGTAAAAACTTTAGCGAGAACTGCAGATATTTTAGCGCAGCAAGAAAACTTAGATGCGCATGCGCGTTCAGCACGTTATCGTTATCAAAATTAATTCATAAAGTTTATCTATTCAATAATGGATATCTCTCTATGGGAGAGGTTAGGAGAGAAGATCTATAGAATCTTTCTCTAACTCCCTCTCCTAAAAGGAGAGGGAGTTAGAGAAAATAAAATGTTAAATATCACTACAGAACAAATGCGTTTTTGGAGTCCAGACGTACGTGAATTAGAGCCATACGTACCGGGCGAACAACCAAAAATTCAAAACTTATTGAAGTTGAATACCAACGAAAATCCATACCCACCATCTCCAAAAGTTGTGGAGGCTGTTCAAGCGGTCTTGGCAAATGATGCAGATGTACTACGTTTGTATCCAGACCCAGATGCCTCAGCATTAAAACAGGCCATTGCCAAACAACAGCATGTTGCTGTTGAAAATGTATTTGTCGGCAATGGTTCAGATGAAGTCCTTGCGCATATTTTCAAAGCATTTTTTGTGCAAGAGCTTCCGATTTTATATCCAGATATTACTTATAGCTTCTATCCAGTCTATAGCCAATTTTTTGGGGTTAAAACTAAAGTTTTACCGCTAAATGATCATTTTGAAATCGTGGTGGATGACTATAAGCAAGCCAATGGTGGGATTATTATTACCAATCCAAATGCACCAACCAGTATTGCTTTAGGTTTAGCAGCAATTGAAGACGTACTTCAAGCCAATCCAAACTCAGTGGTGGTGATCGATGAAGCTTATGTCGACTTTGGTGCTGAATCAGCTGTCAGTTTGGTTGAAAAGTATGATAATTTGGTGGTGTGTCAAACCACCTCTAAGTCTCGTTCATTGGCAGGACTGCGGGTTGGTTTTGCGATTGCACAGCCGCATTTGATTGCAGCACTGGAAGCGGTGAAAAACAGTTTTAACTCTTATCCGATGGATCGTTTTGCCATTGCTGCGGCAGTTGCATCCTTTGAAGATCAAGCCTATTTTGAAGCACAAAACAAAAAGGTAATTGCCAGTCGTGAAAAATTGGTTGAGCAGTTAACTGAGATTGGCTTTAAGGTTTTACCTTCGAGCGCCAACTTTATTTTCGCTTCATTGGCAGCAAAAGATGCAGGTGAATTAGCCGCGGAATTACGTGAACAAGGTATTATTGTGCGTTATTTCAATAAACCTCGAATCAATCAATTTCTACGTATTACCATTGGAACCGATGAGCAAAATCAACGTCTTGTCGATACGCTAAAAAATACAATTTTGGTTTAAAAGCCAATTTAAGAAATTAAAAAAAAGCCTAACAAATGTTAGGCTTTTTTCTTTTTAGATGCTCATTGAAAGTTATTCAGGTCGATACCATGTATTCAACAAATGAAGTAGTGCTGAAACTTTATCAAAACATTCCTGATATTCTGCATCACAGTCCGAAGCAATGGTAATACCGCCACCTGCCCAAAGTGACACGTCGTTTTGGTATTTTTGAATGGAGCGAATTAAAATATTCCAAGAACCTGTTCCATCATCATTAAAATAACCGAGTGAGCCACAGTAAGCACCACGTGGAGCAGCTTCAAGTTCATTAATAATTTGCATCGCACGAATTTTAGGTGCACCTGTAATTGAACCGCCGGGCAGTGCCGATAGCAACATCTCAAATGGATTGATGTCTACTTTTAGTGTGGCTTCAACCTCACTTACCATGTGGTGGACTTGATTAAATGATTCAATGTTAAATAGTTTTGGCGTCTTAACAGATCCAGTTTCTGCATAAACGCTTAAATCATTACGCAGTAAATCGACAATCATGACATTTTCAGCCTGATCTTTCTGAGAATGTGCCAGTGTGGATTTGGATTCAGCATCAAGAATAGGGTCTTCGAAGCGCGGCATAGTCCCTTTAATCGGTTTGGTGATGATTTTTCGATGGGCTTCAAAATCAATAAATAATTCGGGTGAACAGCTTAAAAGTTCAAAATCATCAATACGTAAATATCCTGAATAGGGGGCATCCGTCAACGTCCAAAATTGATCGACTGTATCTAATAAACTTCCCTGAGCTTGTGCAGTGAATTCTTGTGTTAAATTAATTTGATAGCAGTCACCAGCTTTAATATATTCCTGTACTTGCTGAAATGCATGTCGGTACTCGGATTTTTCCCAGCGTGCTTGACAGGGTGTATCTAAACGAAATGTTTGTTGATTTTTTGTTGATTGATTAAATAGAGATAAAATAAAGTGATAGATCTCATCTGCGAGCACTTCATGACTATAAAAAATCCATCCTTCGGATTCTAATTTTAAATAACTTTGAAAATTTCCTAAAAATAGCTCAGGTTGATGTTTTGCATGTAAATGAATCTGTTGTTGAGCCGCAAAATCATAGCTGATAAAGCCCATTAGGCCGCCTGTAAAGCCATGGTGTAGATTGTTTTGCGAATTGTTAAAATCCATATTGAATGGTGTGTCAACTTTACACTCAACATATTCTTGAAGCCCTTGTCGAGAATACGTTTTGAGCTGACCTTGTGGCATAATTTGATAATGCGTTGCCAGAAAGCCAATCACAGGATGTTGTACATCTTGCAGGAAAACAGCATGCGAAAGCGTGGAAAGTGCTTGTAAAATAGATTGGGCACTGACATGAGATTGAAGAATTAATTTTTTATAAATCGTCGGTTTAGACATCTATAGACGTACATCAAGCAGAAAGTATCCACATTTTATACCATTCCGAAATCAATTGGCTTGCAAATACCGTTTGTCGGTAAGAAATAGATTGCGACCAACGACAGTTGAACAATTTTGCACATGGATATAATTTAACCGTGCAAGCAAACCACTCAAGGAAAGATTTAACAGTTGTCACAAAATAATATAACAACTGGATAAATCGAGTGGTTGAAAACCAAAAAAAATAAATACTCTTGGGAGAGTACCATATGAAAAACTTCACTAAATTAGCATTAGTTTCTTCAATCGCGTTCAGCGCAAATGCTATGGCTATGCAAGCAATGGATGATGCTGCGCTTAGCTCAACCACAGGTCAAGACGGTATCAATATTGGTATCGGTATTTCTAAAATTGAAATCGAAAAACTTTACATTCACGATAATGACGGTTTAGCTGCAAAAGGCATAGCAGGAGTTGATGCTGGTTCGGGCGGAACTGGCGCGGCAGGCGCGATTGTTATTCAAGGTAACGGAATTGTTGGTGATGCGTTAGAGAAAAAAGGTATTATCATTGGTGCGAACTATGCAGATAATGGTGCTTATCTTCTTGCTTCACGTAATTTAGCTGATTTGCGTATTGACACTGATGCTGGTACAGGTGCAAACGGTGCATTTATTAACATCGCAGCTGATGTTTCTGGTTTAGATATCAAAATCGGTGAAATTGGTGTAACTGCATCTGGTACAGCGGGTACAACAGGTATTCGTCGTGGCGGTGATGATAGCAACTACAACGCAATTTTATCTGGTTTATCTTTAAAAACTGGCCCAATGGCTGCGAACGTACAGTTAGGTGCAGCGCCACAAGGAGCGATGATCAAACTAAGCACAACAATGGCTGGTGGTTTAGAAATTAATAACCTTGGTATTTTGGATGCTTCAACTAAAACAGCTACACGAGCTGCGGGTGAAATCTTCATTGAGAGCATCAAAGTTACTGATGCGGGTGCAAATGATTTAACAATTAAGCAAGATGTACGTGTATACGGTAAAGAGGGTGCAAATAACGGTTATATCCAAATGGTAAGTAATTCAGGTCCAATCGATAACTATGTGAAAGGTATTCACTTAGGTAGTAAAGATGCTGGTTCGATTGGTGACATCGAAGTTCAAGGTTTACAAACTTTCTACAGCCCATCTATGGGTGTTTATAACCCAGGTTCTGTGATTACAATTTCAAGCAAGTAATCGAGAGCTAGTAAAAAGCGCGTGTACATCACGCGCTTTTTTTTACAAAAAATGCAAAATGACCGTAAAAATCATAAAAAAATACTGTTTTTTTATAAAAAAAAAGGTATCTTGCATAGTACATAGATGTAGAGCAATAGCTCTAAAAAATAATGAAAAAAAGGCACATCATTGCCGATAACTAAAAGTTAGAAGATATGTTAGAGATAGCAGTTGGCTCGGCATTGATGTATTACTTTGCCAAAGAGTCCTTCGATTTAAAAGAAAAGCCAGTGGGTACAGTTCACTATACTGAAACTTTGGATTCACGTAATGATTCCTTCATGCGTATGCACCGTGAATCTGTAAAAATTAAACCAGCCATAGAAGATCAATTTCGTGGCATTGTGCGTCAAGCCTATGACTATAGCTGTGGTTCAGCAGCGTTAACAACCTTATTAAATGGTTATGTCGGAACCCAGATTACCGAACAACAAACCATGAATGGGCTGCTGAAATTTGGTGAAACTGAAAAAATTATTGAACGTCGTAGTTTCTCTTTATTGGATATGAAGCGATTTGTTGCTGCATTAGGTCTAGAGAGTGGGGGGTACAAAGGGGAATTTTCTGATCTGGTCAAGCAAGGTCAACCAGCGATTGTTCCGATTTCCTATGCAGGATTTAAACATTTTGTGGTCTTTAAGGCTTATAAAGATGGTCGTGTTTATGTTGCAGATCCAGCATTGGGAAATATCAGTTTTGATGAAGTTCGTTTCCAGCAAATTTGGGAAAATAATACACTTTTCTTAATTAATGTTGCGCCAGAGCAGCGAAAAAATTTGTTGGCTTTACAAGACGCGGACTTACGTCATGTAGAGGATGCAACCGTTAACCGTTATGCGCTTGTCGATATCCAATATCCTCAATTTTATATGGAAAAAATTGCAGATAAAGCTTCGACTATTCGTCTCGATAAAAATATGAATGAAGAGTCGGATTCTTATGGAAAATCGAATTACAACTTTTTAAGGCTTTATTACAAGAGTAAATAACCAAGTAAAGTGAAAAAGTAAATCAGGATTAAAAAAATAAAAAAGTGGTGGGATGGAACATGAATCGTAAATGGATGAACAAAACAATATTGGCCATGAGTATTCAAGTGGTGATGGGGGTTGCCTATGCAGCTGACGATCAAAATCTAGGAGAATATGAGTCAGTAGATCAAGAAACTGTTGTGGAGGAATCTGTAGCAAGTTCAAGTACATCACAGAATAGTACAGTCGAAGAAAATACTGCTGAGCCAGCAATTGGGCAGTATGAGACAGTAGAGCAAAGTACTGAACCTGAGACACAACCAGAAGCTGTATCCAATACAGATCAAGCTTCAAATGCATTGCAGCAACAGGAAGGGGATGCTAGCCAAGAGACTAATTTACAAGAAGTCTTTACTTCAAATGAGCGTCAGTATTCTTTAATTAAGAAAGGTGAAATTTCATCTTTTTATGATATTGATTATACCTATTATCGCGATACGCAGCTTGATATGGAAATGGCACAAGGCCAGCTCTATCAACTACGTGTTCAAGAAAATGCCACACATGCCATGACCAATACTTTTACGGTTCAATATGGTGTGATGGATAATCTAACATTTTCAGCGTCATTACCACTGGTTGCAAAAACAGATTTACTCAAAGATACATCGACTGCAGGTTTGGGCGATATTTCTTTAGGTGCACGTTGGGAGCCATTCCCATTGAAGCAGGGTCGTTTACCACTGATATTATTTGGTAATTTATCGACAAAAACTGGTGATAGCCCCTATGAAGTCAATGCAACTAAAGATTTAGCCACTGGCAAGGGATACTACTCTGCAGGTATTGGCGCAAGTACACGTAAATATATTGATCCCGTGGTTTTGTTCGCCTCTGTTTCGGCAAACTATGGTTTTAAAGAAACAGGGTTAAATCAAAAGCGCGGTTTAAGAACGATAGAAGAATTTGAGCCGGGGATCAGTGGTGGTTTTGCTTTTGGCTTTGCTTACTCATTTAACTATGATGTATCGCTGACCATGTCTTACCAACAAAGTTTCAATACAGGGGCTGAATTTACTTATGACGGTGGTGAGTCTTATTCTCCAGCCGATCAGACCAGTTCGACTTTAGCATTTTCTCTGGGGGTCCGTGTTTCGCCAGAGACTATTGTCAATGGAACCGTGGGGCTTGGTTTAACAGAAGATGCACCTGATGTTTCCTTAGGTTTATCGTTCCCATTGGATATTCTTGGTTTTGGCAAAAAACTTCGCTAAGAGGGCGGTCGTATGCGTAGAATTCGACTCAGCCCTATTGTAACTGCGATTGTTTTAACGGGCTGTTCAAGTGCTGCATTTGCACAATTAGGTACTAACCTGTCAGTTGATGTACGTTCTCTTGCATTAGGGAATGCGGTTACTGCCGATCCTCCGGGGATTAGTGCCGTTCATTTTAACCCTGCTGCTTTGACTAAAATTGAAGGTCTGCAAACGGATATGCAGGGGATTGTCGCGAACTTTGATATTCAACGTGAGTTTACAGTTCCTGCAGGCTATAACGTTTTTGGCTATTCAGATGATCCATTGGTGTGTAACGATGGGCCTGAAGTTGCTGTAGATATTTGTACGGATTTTAAGGATAAGGTTTCAGGCGATGTTGAGTACGCCACCTTATATGTCCCTGTCTTGAAAAAAATGGTGGATTTTGGCGAGGGACAACCGATTGCCGCTCCAACAATGGGGATTGCCTATAATCCACCGGGCTCAAAAGCAACATTTGCGACCGCAGTATATGCTCCTTTAATTGCTGGATTTGGTGCAGAAAATGGCAATCCGGGCAACTTCATGGGGCAACAAGTTGCCTTGGAACGTATTACCTACCTTTCACCGACCATGGGCTATCAAGTTAGTGATGAGCTTTCCATTGGTGGTGGTGTGGGTATGTCTTATCAAGCGATTGGCTTGAAATCTGACCTACGATTTCCCAATGAGTTGATCGGCATGTTAAGGATGATTGATGAAGTCGTCTGTACACCATTTAAAGAAAATTCGGACATTATCACTGATATTTTACTATTGGGGATGTGTAATACCGAAGAAGGGATGAACCCATTTGGTAAGTTTGGCCAGATGGAGTTGGCACTCGAACAATCCCTAAGCCCTAGCTATAACTTAGGGGTACTGTGGGAGCCGAGTGAAGATTTTAGCTTTGGTATGGTATATCAAAGTGCGGCAAAAATGCGTATGAAAGGCCGGTATCGTGTTCAAAATGCCAAAGCACCACAGGAGATGATTAAAGGATTAATGTCTTCGCCAACAGGGCAAATCTTGGCTGCGATTTTAGGCTTTCCGAATGCTGTACCTGATATGGAATCTGGTTTGGTTTCAATGGACTTTGAATATCCTCAGCATGTTCAAGCTGGTATTAAATACAAAGTATTGCCGGATTTACAGGTTAATTTTGATGTTGGTTGGACAGATTATCGAGCATGGGACAAATTCCGTTTTGAGTTTGATCGCCAGTTATCCGCACTTAAAATTGCAAAATTATTGTCTGGAGATGTGACTGATAGCTCCTTAGCTTTGCCGCTACAATTTACCTCACCATGGAACTGGGGAATCGGGATTGAGTATTCGGCAACGGACCGTTTGAAGTTGCGTGCAGGTTATGAACCGCGCAGTACTTCAATCCCCGATGGCAAGCGCAATACCATGGTTCCAATTAATGGTGCGCAGCTGTTTGGTATGGGGATTGGCTATCGTTTTGATGCAGATACCGATCTTGATTTATCGATTGGCTTTTTACGCAGTAAAGATAGCATTCCAGCCAATACCAGTAGTCTTGCTAACTTAACAGGGGTGAATAATTTACTGTTAAATCCATATGCAGGTTTAAATGTAAAAACAGATACAAAAATTACGATTCTTGGATTGAACTATAGAACACGTTGGTAGGAAAAAATAAAAGAATGAAAAGGATTTTATTCATGGGAAAACTACTTGCATTGGCAACCGTGCAAATGTCTTTTTCGTATGCTGGAATATTTCATACCATTATTGGACCAGATGGACGTCCAATGGTGGTTCAGATTCAAGAAAAATCACCGAAAAAAGTACAACTAAAGGAAAAAATATCGTTTAGTCAAAAATCAGATTCATCTGTAGATGAGGTAAAAGTTAAGCCTCAGCCATCTGTTCAGGCTGAAATTTTAGAACAAAATCTAAAGTCTAAACATATCACGCAACAAGTTTTCCAATCGACGATTACAACATCTACTCAGCCTCGATTAAATCAAGCACCTTTAGAAAAAAAAGCGGCGTCAGTACAACCGAAAGTCATCAATATCCCTGTTGATATAAAAGATCCTATTGAAAGACAAAGTAAAAATATGCGGTCAGAGCAATTCCAGCAGTCTGAGGAAATGACTCAAGTTCAACCACTAAAAATTGAAGAAAAAACACTAAGTACGAATAAAATTGCCATAGTGAATGTGAAGTCAAAAACACCATCACTAGAACAACAGGCAGTAACAGCGAATCAAACAGTGCAAGGCTTTTCAACGATTGCTGGAGAAAATTATGTTAATAATGAATATCTTGAAGATAAAGAGTTTAACTTAGAAGGCAAAAAGCGTTTTTATACTCTGCCTGAAGGGGTGATTGACAATAAAGTCGGGCAGACGCGTATGCAGACGATTGAACGTGAAAAAGGTGTAAGTCGTTCGGTCATTGATCGCTTATTTCAACGTGATCAACCCATAGATCATGGGCCGATTACTTTAGCCACGTCATATTACCGTGTATCTAAAACCGATGCGGTACAAGGTTTAGGTCAACAATGTTTTGTGAATAAAAAAATCAAGAAAGCCAAGGAGCTCGATTTACAGCAAGATATTAATCTTTGGCCGCGCGCACCTCTTGCGGATGAATTTGATTATGAAGTGGTAAAACTGAAAAGCCCTTTACAGAATATTCGAATCAATTCATTTGCATCAAAAATACAAAATCCGACCTTTTATTGGCCTTTTGTGGTGTTTTTAGATCAAAAGGGCTGTGTGATCGAGGGCGCGGGCGGATTTAAAAATAATGATGGTCAGGCCGACGCTTTTTACCATGAAAAAATTGAAGGAATTATTCAAGTGCCTAGGGAAAGCCAATATTTGTTATTGACCCCTTTGGCATCGGCGATTGATGTGGATGGTCGTGTACTGTCCAATCAAGGCCAGCTTAAATTAACTGCAATCCGTTAGGATATAAAAAAGAGAATCAGGATGATAAATAAAAGTATATTGCCTTTTGCATTGAGCGCATTGGTTGTCGCTTTGGGTGGCTGTGGTGGTGAAAGCGCCAAAGTTAATCCAGAAATTTATGATACTAGTAGCAAAAATGGGACATGTCCTAGTAATTCGGAAGGCTGTGTCGAGTTTGTATTGGATTATCCTGTTGATGGTCTGAATTTTAACTGTTCGAGTGATGTCAAAAATACCTATGTCACGTTATTTGATTTAAAAGAAGGGGTTTCCACGGGCGCATGTAAGGTTGGCGATAAAGTCACCTTCTTTGTTCAGGGAGATAAATCAAGACGTATTGATTTAGGGACAGTTGATCTGAACAAAATTTCACAGGTGGCCAGTGGAACTACACCTCCACGCTTAACTTTAGTTGATTTGGCTGAGGGCATTACAGGTAAAACAGCTACATCTCTCAGTGCTACGGATGCAACCATCAAAGTGGCAATGCGTATTGCAAAAATTATTCAGGCTTTGGCGATTAAAAATAACAGTGTGGTTGTCCCGACAGATATTCAAGCGGTGTACATCAATAATGCAGATAAATTGCTGATTGATGAAATTTCAAGAAATGTTACCACAGCAGATTTTAGTTCGGGTTCAGATCGTGACTTTGATGGATTATTTCAGCCATGGCTAGATTTATCCCAAGTGAATAATGCGGATGCATTTACCATTGTTAGTAAATTGATGACGATTTCGACCGCAGCCGTGTATCAACCTGAATTTGCACTCTTTTCAACTGATGGAATCATTACCAATGCGAGTGGTTCGAATGGACTCGTCGGATGCGACCAGAATGAATGTTTGCCAACAGATCGTTCTAAAGTCAATTTATTTGGTCATTTCATGTTGATGACGGATCGTCAAGGCATGACCTTTGGTAGCGGTTTACAATGGAAAGGTAAAGTGGATCAACAACTGACCACGATTGGTGGGGTCAATGTCATCTTGTTGACACAAGTACGACCAACCCGTTTGACCGCGGCTCCGCAGGGCAACTGGATAGATCCTTTAACAAAAGAGATTGATACAAAGAGAAATTTAGGTTATCGATTTGATGCAGAAGAAGCCAATGCCAATCCGCTGATTATTAAACAAGGGACGTTACTGGCAGACAAAATGGTTGTCGGAACTGGGGGCAGTTTGTTTAAAGCGTTGCAAGGCAAAAAGGATGATTATGTTTTAACTGTAGATGACAAGAAAAAATTGGGACTATGGGAACAAAATATTGATCAAGTACAATTTAAAGGGACTTTAGATTTGTATAAGTTGTATCCACTGTCTTATTTAGATAAAAAAGTATTTAAATCAATTGATAACGTGGTTAAAGGACAGAATTATATTTTCCCATTATATGCCGATTTAACCTTTAAATTTACAGATAGCTCTGTGAAAACGGTGAAACTTGGTGTGGTCATTGATCGTAATGGTGATATTCGAACCAATATTAAGCCGGGTGTCCCAGTCGATGTATTTACCCGTCCAGACAGTCAAATTGTGGATTTATCTACAGGTCAGAACGGTTGTCAGGGGAGAGATGTACTCGATCCTTTATTAATGCAAGATGACCAAAAGGTACAGCAATATCGTTTGGGAACAACCACGCGTACATTTACACATGAAGGCAATATCAATCCCAATACCATTTCAATTCGTATGATTATGGCTGATCCATATTTTAAAACTTTGGATGGCGCATTAATTGGGATGAACTCTAGTGTGAAAACCTCTGCAGATACCAGTTTGGTGGTCGGTGGTGCGTTGGTTCAATTGGAAAATTTGGTGAATGCGAATGCTGGTACTCGTCCATCAGGGGTTGAATTGACTGATTCAGACAATAAACCCGTGAAATGGGGCAACAGTCTCGCCAGCTTTAGCTATATTTATAGTTTGAAAAATCCAGATGATACAACGGCCAAAGAAGTGGCAAAATTAAGCGGTGGTGAAATTTCACTGGATTTAGCCGAGTGTTATAAGGTTAAGGAAAAATAATTCAGCAAAAAGCCCATCGATGATGGTAATGCTGATCAGTTAAGGAATTTTAGGTTATTTTTTAACCAAAAATTCCTTATGTTTGAATTTAAATTGAGCTAAATTTACGTCTTATCGACCTTATTTTTAACTTTTAAATCCTTAACTGACTGGCATTACATCGATGATGGGCTTTTTGTTTGATGAGTTTATTAAAAATATTAACCTGTATGATCGAGTCGTGTGCCGAGCGTTTCAAGATGTAGGTCAAATTGTCCTGTTTGACGATCGGCAAAATAATGTCGTAGTGTTTGTTCTACACTTGGAAAGGCCAGATCATTCCACGGAATTTCATCTTCTGCAAAAAGGCGCGATTCAATGGTTTCTTCGCCAGCGCCAAATTCGCCATTGACTAAATCTGATTTAAACAAGGCATAGATTTGCCCAATACGTGGAATATTGTACATGCAATAGAGATGGTGAATATTCACTTCCGCTTCGGCTTCTTCACGTGTTTCCCGTGCCGCACCTTGCTCCATGGTTTCAAATAACTCCATATAACCAGCAGGTAAGGTCCATAGACCGTAACGCGGTTCAATTGCACGGCGGCAAAGTAAAACTTTATCTTCCCAAAGTACCAAGGCACCGCAAATCACTTTCGGATTAACATAATGAATAAAACCACATGCAGTACAAATACGGCGTAGCTGATGGTCACCGAGTGGGATCGCTTCCTTGGTTTTTTGTCCGCAGTTTGTGCAAAAGTTCATATTCATCGTCATTGATAAAGTTAATAGTCAGGATAACTTAAAAATAAAACTTTGGCATCATTTCTAACCAGCTTCGCAGAAATTCAGCTATGATGAAGTCAAGATAATTATAAGGTTGAAACGTGGATGGATGAGGGCTTATTGACTCTGCGACTGCAGCAAAGCTTACGTTTTTCGAAGCGTATTCAACCTGCACATGCCGCTGTACTCATTGCAATCACCAATGAAGAAAATCCACGAATTCTACTGACACGACGTTCACTGTATATGAATAGTCATGCGGGTGAAGTGTCATTTCCTGGCGGTAAGCGCGATGCACAGGACACCAGTAATATTGTGGTTGCCTTACGTGAGGCGCAAGAAGAAACTGCGCTGAATCCATTTGATGTGCAATTGTTGGGTGATTTGCCGATGCAAAAAGCGCGTAATGGCATGTTGGTCAAACCTATTGTTGGTTTGATTCCGCCTGATGTTCAGCTTGTGCCACAACCAACTGAAATTGATCGAATCTTTTTTGCCTCACTCAAACAATTGTTAGAAACGCCACCGACCCCTTATGAAGTACGTTTTGCTCAGCAATCTTTATATTTTCCAAGTTTAAGGGTGGAGAATGAAATTGTTTGGGGGCTCACCGCGCGGATGCTAATTTCGTTGTTTCGCTATGGTTTGAATTATCAAAAAGAATGGCCATTTTTATTAAATTCTCCATCATTTCATTTAGGCAATAAACGCTAAAAGCGGGATGCCGATTTATCAAATTAGGATATTTGATTATGTTGTATAAATTTCAAGGATATAGCCCCAAAGCAACCCATCAGCCATGGGATGGTTGGGTGGCAGACAATGCCACCGTGATCGGGCAGGTCGAAATGGGGCGTGAAGTCAGTGTTTGGTTTGGTGCAGTTATTCGTGGCGATAACTGTCGTATCAAACTCGGTGATTTTACCAATGTGCAAGAAAATGCCGTATTACATACCGATACGGGCATCGAAATGCACATTGGCAATTATGTGACGATTGGTCATCAGGCGATGCTGCACGGTTGTACCGTGGGGGATAATAGCCTGATTGGCATCAATGCCGTGATCCTGAATAATGCAGTGATTGGAAAGAACTGTATTATTGGTGCCAATGCCTTAATTCCAGAAGGCAAAGTCATTCCAGACAACTCGGTGGTGATGGGCTCACCGGGTAAAGTGGTGAAAACCTTAGATGAGCAAGCAGAAGCACGGTTAAAAATGAGCGCGATGCATTATGCAGCACATTTTAAGCATTTTAAAAATCTGGAAGTTACTGAACTATAAAGTTTTCTTTCGAAAATATTTTTCAAGCCTCGGCATTGTTCGAGGCTTTTTATTTGACGTGGATAACACGTCGCTGGAAATTCTCGCGAACTGGGATGGAGTGGAGTATCATATTCCACGTTTTTCAGATTAGATTTAATTAAGGTTGCGCATGAAAGTACTGGCATTGGAAACTGCCAATGAGCAGTGTTCCGTCTCGATTGTGGATGAAACAAAAGAACTTTATTTTCAACTCGATCTACGGGCAAAAGCGCAGACACAAACGATTCTCCCAATGATTGAGCAAGGGCTTGATCAAACTGCGACTGAACTTGGTGATTTAACAGCAATTGCTTTTAGCCGTGGGCCTGGTTCATTTAGTGGTGTGCGAATTAATGCTGCCGTGACGCAAGCTTTGGCATGGGCCAATGACCTTTCTGTGGTGCCAGTTTCAACTTTACAGGCCTTGGCGCAAGCAGCATATCGTATGTTTGGTCTAACCGAAGTCACTGCGGTACTCGATGCACGTATGCAAGAAGTGTATATTGCAAGTTTTCAACTCAATACTGCGGGTATTATGCAAGCTATTGATGAAGAAAAACTTTTAAGTTATAGCGAAGCAAAGCAGCATATTCAATCTACCGTGGTGGGCTCTGGCGCAGAATTAATTCAGCCAGAACAAACACAATACAAAGACTTAAGTGCAACAGCACAGGATATTGCTACCATTGCCCGCGAGGCGGCGCAACGTGAAGCATGGGTGAGTGCAGAACTCGCTTTACCAGTGTATTTACGAGACAACGCCTGGAAAAAAATTTCAGAACAAGGCAAGCCATAATTAGGGTTATATATGGATCTTCTACTGCTGCTCAAAGCGGCAATCATGGGTATTGTTGAAGGTATTACCGAATTTTTACCAATTTCGAGTACAGGGCATTTAATTCTGGCTTCAGAATTAATGAATTTCTGGACCAAAGAAAAAAGTGATGTATTCGTTATTGCGATTCAAATGGGCGCAATCGCCGCAGTGATTTATGAATACTGGGGCCGTCTGTGGGGTGCTGCAACTGGCATGGTGACCGGTGAAGAAAAGGGTCGCCGTTTAGGTTTTGGCTTAATTCTTGCGTCCATTCCAATTGTCTTGGTCGGACTGACCTTGGGTCAAACCGTGAAAGAACTGTTATTCAACAATATTGCAATTGCGATGGGGTTGATTATTGGTGGTTTGATCATTATATGGATTGAAAAGAATCCACCTCAAGTACGTGCGCAAGAAGTAGAAGATCTGACCCTTAAAGACGCGATTTGGATTGGTTTGATTCAAGTATTGTCGCTTATTCCCGGAACTTCACGTTCAGGTGCCACCATTATTGGGGCAATGTTCTTGGGCGTATCGCGTAAAGCAGCGACTGAATTTTCATTTTTCTTGGGTATTCCGGTTATTGTCGGTGCAGGTTTACTTGATCTGTATCAAAGCTTTCATGTGTTTCAAACCAATGAAGACTGGGCGGTATTGGCGGTTGGTTTAATCGTTTCATTTGTCTCCGCATTATTTTTAATTCGGGTGCTGGTGGCTTATGTCGCGAAACGTGATTTTATCGTTTTTGCTTGGTATCGCATTTTTTCAGGTCTCTTGATTTTATTGTTTGCATTTACAGGCTGGAAATTATGGTAAGCGACATCCGCTTATACACAGAACAAGAATTTCATGAGAAAGCACAGCAGTATTCTGCTGTGCTTTCTTCGCGTGGTGTGTCTGTAAATATTGCAATTATTGAAAAGCTCAATGCGCGTTTTTTACGTTTAAATCCTGAATTGGCATTGTGTGTTGATCAAGACGGTTTATGGTTGGCGGCCAATGGCATGAAGATGCAACCTGACTGGAAAGCAGAAGTTGGACGTTTGAAACGTGCTTCGCTGAAGTCGGAAATGATTGCACGCGCATGTAATTTGGCTGAAAAACCGAGTTTGATTGATGCAACCGCAGGACTCGGGCATGACAGTTTGTTGATGGCACATTTAGGTGCGCATGTCACCTTGGTTGAACGTCATCCGATTTTATTTACTTTGTTGGAAGATTCGCATCATCGTGCACAGCAAGATGCTTTTTTAAGTTCAGTCGTGGCACGTATTCAATTGGTATTTTCAGATTCGGCAGATTATTTACAAGTACAGGCAATGCTAAATAACAGCGTTGATGTGGTGTATCTTGATCCGATGTTTCCGCAGCGCGATCAAAATCAACAAGCAGTAAAAAAGCAGGCGCAAGTGAAGAAGCAAATGCAATTGCTGCACTTATTACTCCCTGAAGATGGTGAAATGGATTTGGGCGATAATTTATTGGTGTTGGCACAGAAAATTGCCCGTCGCGTGGTGGTGAAGCGTCCACGTTTAGCTGTTTTTTTAGCCAATCAAGAACCGCAACATCAATGGCAAGGAGATGCCTGTCGCTTTGATGCCTATTTCCAGCATGAACTTGTTACTTAAAGTGATATTTACTTCAAAATAGCCCAAAGATTTGTTATATAGTTAAAAAATAGCATTGCTAAAAATCACATCAGGCATAAAATTATTTGTGCAATTAAGCGAGCCTAGGCCCTCATCAGAATTCTATGATTCATTTCAAACCCTCCATCAATTTTTGGCATGATTTTAAAAGCAACCAAACTGCGGGGATCTGGTTATTTTTGGGGTCTCGTCGTTCCTTGCAAATTGTTCGCCCCTCGATTTTACAGTTGGTATTTTGGGGGATATTGGGGGGATGTGCCAACAGCTTATTTAGCTGGCTCAGTACAGGTCGAATTGGTGAGTTTAACCCGCAAGGCCTAGTCAGTTATGCTTTGTGGCCATTTATCGCCTTGATTGTGGGAATTTTTCTCTCACAACGAGTCAATAATCCACGTTTGATGCTGGTTCCCGCACTGCTGTGGTTGGTGCTTGATACTCATATCATGTTGTTCCAGTGTCTAATTCAGTATCTAGGTGATCTCGATTATCTGCCTTACATACTGTATGACTACATTCCAACCTTATTTATTATTCTGTTTGTGTGGCAAAGTTTAGCAGTCGTTTGGGTCTTTTCTCGCGAGTTGAAATGGCCGTGGTGGGAACGTGCATTGATTATGTTGGCGACACTTTTCACTTTGGTGGTTTGGCAAGTTTCAGTCAAAGACCAGCCGATTTGGAAAGTGGAGGAAGTTCCTCCTAGCTTTGCCGAAGATGCCTTTTATGCGCAAAGTCGTTTATTGAATAAATCTCTCGATGCGGTTGAATATGGTGAATTTGCTCAATCGCATTGGTATTTCTTAGGGGTGGCAGGAGCGAGTTATCAAGATGTTTTTAAATTCGAAATTGAGCGGATTAAAGAACAATTCGATACCCGCTTTGGTACCAATGGTCGCTCAATTGAACTGATTAACCATCCAGCGACACGTACTGAAATCCCGATTGCCTCTAAGACCAGTATGGAAATGGCACTGCGTCGTATCGGCCAGCAAATGAACCGTGAAAGTGATGTGCTCTTTTTATATATGACTTCCCACGGTTTGCCGAATGTATTTGAGATGGAAAACGCGCCGCTCGATTTGGCACAAGTCGATCCTAAATGGTTAAAAGAAACTTTGGATGCTTCGGGCATTCGCTGGCGTGTCATTGTCATTTCAGCCTGTTATTCGGGCAGCTTTATCCCTGCGTTACAAAATGAAAATACTTTAATTATTACCGCTTCTGCGGCAGATCGTCAGTCATTTGGTTGTTCAAATGAAGCGGATTATACCTATTTTGGTCGTGCATTCTTTGATCAGGCGATGCGTGAACAATCGAGCATTCAAACCGCCTTTAATCAGACCAAAGAAACGGTTGCAAAATGGGAAGCGGCTCAAGGTTTTGAGCCTTCTGAACCTCAATGGTCGATGGGTAAAAATATGGCGTTGATGTTGCCACAACTCGAGCAACGCTTATTTCCACCGACAACTACCAATACCGAATCACCCTAAACGTATTCAGGGACTGTAGGATAAGTATGATGGAATTAGTACAACGTAATAAATGTTTTGATGGCGAACAGCGCATTTACCAATTTGAATCAGCTTGCTTAAAAGTAGCAACACGCTTTGGTGTTTTTTTACCTACAGAAGCCTTAGCTGGAAAAGCGTGTCCTGCTTTATTCTATTTGGCTGGCTTGACCTGTACGGAAGAAACCTTTGCGATTAAAGCGCATGCACAGCGTTTAGCGGCGCAGTTAGGTTTAATTTTGATTAGTCCAGATACCTCTCCGCGCGGTGAACAGGTGGCGAAAGGGGACAATTGGGATATTGGGCAAGGTGCAGGCTTTTACATTAATGCACTGCAAGAGCCGTGGTCAACGCATTATCAGATGGAAAGTTTTATTGCCGATGAATTATACACTTTGGTCAATAGCGAATTTAAGTTACAACAGAACGCCATCGGCATATTCGGCCACAGTATGGGTGGGCATGGGGCCTTGACCTTGGCCTTAAAATATCCAAAGAAATTTAAATCAGTTTCGGCTTTTGCCCCGATTTGTGCACCGAGCCAATGCCCATGGGGTGAAAAAGCTTTTAGTCATTATCTCGGTGATGATCAAGCAGTGTGGCAGCAACATGATGCGACCGCATTGATTCAGGCCAAAGGTGCAGTGTTTCCAGATATTTTGATTGATCAGGGTTTGGATGATCAGTTTTATAGCCAGTTGAATCCTGCTTTATTTCAGCAGGCTTGCCAGCAAGTGGGGCAAAACCTGACTCTGCGTGAGCATGCTGGCTATGATCATGGTTATTATTTCATTCAGAGTTTCATGGATGAACATTTGCAATTTCATGCAGTACAATTGCAGTCTTAATTCAGCTCAAATGGTCAGCATGCTGTTGCTGATCATTTAAGTTTTTTGTCAACAAACATAGCTCAAACTGTTGGGCTATATGTTTTAGAATTATTCAATACATAAAAATAACTTAGGGTGCGTATGCAAAATTCATCAATGGATACTGAACTTCCGCCAGAATTGCCGCCTTTTCAGATACAACCAGCATCTCTATTTGGTGATTCGACCCAAACCGAAGCGCTTGGGCGCAATTATACCTTTCGCTTTAAAGGCAATGCTGCCGAGTATTTCGGCATTTGGATTGTCAATATTTTATTGACCATTATCACCATTGGTTTTTATGCGCCTTGGGCAAAAGTACGTCGTTTACGCTATTTCTATGGCAATACTTGGGTATTTCAACGTCGTTTTGATTTTACTGGTTTACCTTCCAAAATTTTGGTGGGGCGTATTATTGCCTTGGTCATTTATGCAGCTTTTTCCTTTGCGATTAAATATTCGTGGGAAGCTTTTTTAGCCGGATTTGTTTTGGTCTTTTTGGCTGTGCCTTGGTTAATTCGCTCAACCCTCCGTTTTCGCGCACGTAACAGTAAATTCAGCAACAGTCGCTTTTATTTCTCGGGAACGAATAAAAGTGCCTATTGGTGTTTTTTGAAATGTATCGCGGTGTTTGTGTTTACCTTGGGCTTATTTGGTCCCGTTGCGGTCTGGTTGTATAAGCGAGAGTGTTTCAATCATCTCTACATCGGGCAACTAAAATTTAGTTTGAATGCCTCATGGACGGATTACATGCGCGCGATTTATATGCCGTTGTTTCTGTTTTTAGGCTGTTTCACGGTGCTGGCTGTCGTGATGACACTGCTGTATGGCAGTTTAGATAGTTTAAATGCATCATCGTATTTCTTTATTATTTCTGCAATGTACTTGCTGGGTTATATGTTTATTTGGCCCCTTACTGCAGCGCGCATTTTTATGACCTCATGGAACAATACAACCCTCAGTCGTAGCCAGTTTCAGACCAATTGCAATCAGTGGCGTTACGCATGGATTGTGCTGAGTAATTGGATTGCTAAAATTATCAGTCTAGGGCTGTTAACACCTTGGGCGGTGGTACGTTTATATAAATATCAGGTTGAGTCTTTGTGCCTCATGTTGGTCGATGATCCAGACCTGTTGCAAAATCAAATGCAGCAAGATCACAATGCGATTGCAGAAGAGTTGTCAGATATTTTTGACTTGGATATTTCCCTTTAATCATGGTGGGTGGCATGAAAACTTTAGTGGTCAATGCAACATATTATGATGGAAAAATATCGAAACCTTATGATGCGCAGATTTGCCCGAATGGTGAACATGCGATAATTGTACGCTATGGCGATAACTTTGAATTGGTGCAGCATTATACCTATCAGGACATGACCTTGATCGGTGCTTTAGGCGATATCCAACCGGTTATTGAATTGAAAGATGATGCGCGATTAGATTTTCATGAACCTCTGCCAGAGTGGTTCAATTTACATGAAAAAGGCCGTTGGCATTCGATTTGGAAGTTAGAGCGTTCACCTACCTTGATTTTATTTAGTGTGATCTTTGTAATGGGTTTTGCGTTTGCTTTAGTCAAATGGGGGGTTCCTGCCGCAGCACATGTGGTGGCCAATCAGCTTCCTGCAACGGCACTGCACAGCTGGGGTGATCAGGCTGAAAAATATATTTTTGAAGTAACAGGGCCAAGTGAATTGCCCAAGGCTCGACAGGATGCTTTGTTGAAAAAATATCATCAACTGGTGGCACAAGATCAGCCCGCAAAAGTGTTGTTTCGTCGTGGTGGATACATTGGTGCCAATGCCTTAGCCATTCCGAACAATACCATTATTGTGACCGATGAATTGGTGGACATGGCCAAAGATGATTATGAGCTCATCGGGGTGTTGGCGCATGAACAAGGACATTTGATACAGCGTCATAGTTTGCAACAAAGCCTATCGGGTTTAGGCATTAGTATGATTTTGTTGATGATTACAGGTGATAGCTCCGATATTTTAACCAACTTGCCTGTTGCTGCCGTTGGCGCAAGCTATTCACGTGATTTTGAATCGGAAGCGGATTTATATGCCTTAAACATGATGTCAAAACAAAATATCCCGACACGACATTTTGCCAACTTCTTACAACGGATGGAGGATGAAGAACAAGAGGCTAAAGTAAAAAGGGACAAAGAAAATGCCGAGACAACGGCTGATTCGGATGAAAAATCTTGGGCGGATTTCTTTCAATCGCATCCTGCCACCAAAGCGCGTATTGAAGCTGTTCGAAATTATCAGAACCATCAACATTAAAAGGTAGAGCGAAGAGAAAATCATGTTTTGAGATGGAGCAGAAAAAAGCCTTTGCCAAATTTAAAGCCGATTTGCGCAGCATAATATTTTTCTAAGTGAGATAAGAAATAATCGAACTGTGTGCGGGGAGGCAGGCGGGAGTACGGACAATTTGTTATACTAGGTTTTATCAATCTCCTTTCACAGTCAGGTTTTTTCATGTCCAAGCCATTCTTAATTGCGCCTTCAATTTTGTCAGCAGACTTTGCTCGCTTAGGTGAAGAAGTTGAAAATGTTCTTGAATCAGGTGCAGACGTTGTTCACTTTGACGTGATGGACAACCACTATGTTCCAAACTTAACTTTTGGTGCAGGCGTTTGTAAAGCATTGAAAAAATATGGCATTAAAGCACCGATTGATGTGCATTTAATGGTATCTCCTGTAGATCGTATGATTGGCGACTTTTTAGAAGCTGGTGCAGACATTATTACTTTCCATCCAGAAGCAACAGATCATATTGACCGTTCTTTACAGTTAATCAAATCAGGTGGTGCAAAAGCGGGTCTAGTCTTTAACCCAGCAACACCATTGCATTATTTAGACTATGTCTTGGATAAAGTCGATCAAGTGCTCTTGATGAGTGTGAACCCAGGGTTTGGTGGTCAAAAATTTATTCCCATGACTTTAGAGAAATTACGTCAAGCGCGCAAAATTATTGATGCATCAGGTCGTGATATTCGTTTAGAAGTGGATGGTGGTGTGACACCGGCTAATATTCGTGAGATTGCAGAAGCTGGTGCAGACATGTTTGTTGCAGGCTCAGCAATTTTTGGTAAGCCGGATTATAAAGCTGTGATTGATGACATGCGCGCTGAATTGGCAAAAGTTGCTGCACGCGAGGTCTAAGGCTTTAAGTATAAGTTATAAACATCTTGTGGATAACTTTGTGTGTAACTATATGGATATCTGTGTAGATAACTATATGGATAACTTGAATAAATTATAAGCAATTGTAGATCAAAGGTTTAATAATTAGACGTAATAAGTATAAAAAGGACTCAATTGAGTCCTTTTTTAATAATTGGAAGTGTTTGAATTGCTGTGTGTTTATTAATCTTGGTTAAATAATTTTGTTGTTTAAAAAATAACTTTAATGTTTTAAATCACGTGAAAATCCAGCACTGGCTTTGCAGTCCTTTAAATTTATAATTATTGTGAATAACTGCACAATTATTTATGCTGTATGGGGATATTGCCAATATTCAACTATTGGCAAAAGTTTTCACCATGTCGAATGTTGCTACATGTTTATCGATAGACATGTGAATGGAATGGGTTCAATCAGGAATACTGAATTGTTAAATATTTTGCGTAAGCATCTGGGCTTTGCTTTACTTATGGCGTTTGTCATGGGGTGGGGCAGTGTGGCTACAGCACAGCAAAATATGATGCATGAACAAATGATGATGTCCCATCTCCAAACTGATGCTGAGCAGACGGAACAGACCTCGAAGGTTTCAGATTTACAACAAACAATGTCTGATTGTCATCAAGCCCTGCCAAACGTTCACCATGCTTCTCAAGCATCGAAAAATGTCGCGCATTGTGCTGAAATGCTCAAATCCAGTCAAAGTTCAGGTGAATCATTCGATCATCACAGTGTCATGAAAACGATGGACTGTCAGGACTGTGCCTTGTGGCATTGCCAAATCGGCGCAACCTATGTGGACGCTGCATTGATCCCATTACAGGCTTTGCGCATCAATTCCTATTCCGACACCCCTAAATTTGTGTTCAATGGCCAGCATCTTAAAGGCCATTGGCAAGAAATTCTCCGCCCGCCACAAATTTAACCTGAGTTTTAAATACGTTTATTTCGTTATTTTTACAAGGGTTAAAGTATGTCTACGCCATTTAAAGTCTGCCTAGTTCTCGGGGCATGTCTGTTGTCACCGTCTTGGGTGTTTGCAGCAGTCAAAGAATATCATCTGAATATTGATGAAAAGAACATTAATTTGACTAGTAAAGCGGTTAAAAAAATCAGTGTCAATGGACAGTTTCCTGCGCCATTGCTCGAATTTGAAGAAGGCGATGACGCCGTCATTCATGTGCATAATCAGCTTAAAAAACAAAATACTTCGGTGCATTGGCATGGGCTTTTATTGCCCGGTTTGATGGATGGTGTACCGGGGTTTAATGGCTTTAATGAAATTCAGCCTGATGGTAGTTTTACTTATAAATTTAAGGTTCGCCAAAGCGGTACCTATTGGTATCACGCGCATTCTAAGGGCCAAGAACAAGATGGCTTATATGGTACGTTGGTGATTTACCCGAAAGGGAAAAAGCCGATTGCGGCACATGAACAAGCGGAACGTGATTATGTGGTGATGCTGTCAGAATTCCATGAATCTTCTGGTGCGCAGATCATGGCCAACTTAAAAAAATCAGCTGAATATTATCAAAATCAACGCGAAACCGTTGCGGATGTTTGGAAGCAAATTAAACGCGATGGTCTGAAAAGTAGTTGGCAAGACCGTTCCATGTGGAATCAGATGCGTATGTTAAAAACCGATCTCTCTGATGTCACGGGTTACACCTTTTTGATTAATGGTCAAACGCCTGCACAAAATTGGACAGGGATGTTTAAACCGAACGAGAAAGTACGCTTACGTTTTGTCAATGCGTCCGCCATGTCCTTTTTTGATGTGCGGATTCCGAACTTAAAAATGACCGTTGTCAGTGCTGATGGTCAGCCGGTGAAGCCTATCAATGTGGATGAATTCCGTATTGGTGCGGCAGAAACCTATGATGTGATTGTGGTGCCTAAAACTTCGCATTATCAAATTGAGGCCGAATCGATTGACCGGACTGGCTTTGCGGTTGGGACTTTGCATGATGAAACTCAACCACAGCATGCAGCGATTCATCCGCCTCAAGCGCGTCCGCGTGCTTTATTAACTATGGAAGATATGGGGCATGGCTCAATGTCAGAAATGGATCATAGCCAGATGAATCATGCGGCAGATGCGATGGATCATACTGCGCATACGACTCAGGTTGCACATAATTCATCTGCTCAACCGGTGATGGGATGGGCCAATGCATCTACACCAGCGGGCGATAAAGCATTGCAATACAGTGATCTTAAATCTTTAACCCCGCAGCCCGATACACGTGAGCCGACGCAAGACTTGGTGATCCGTTTAGGCGGTACTATGGAGCGTTATCTCTGGACCATGAATGGTAAAAAATTCAGTGAAGCAGAGCCGCTCAAGGTGCGCTATGGAGAACGTATCCGACTTAAATTTGTCAATGACAGCATGATGGCGCATCCCATGCATTTACATGGCATGTTTATGCAGTTAGAAAATGGTCAAGCTTCATCAGATATGCCGAATAAGCATACAGTGGTTGTCCCACCGGGTAAAACCGTTACCGCGTTATTGACTGCAAATGAATTGGGTGAATGGGCAATTCACTGTCATCTGCTATATCACATGTCTGCCGGTATGATGAATAAGTTGATTGTGGCCAATGTGGCAGAAACAACCACAACACCTGCTCTGCCAACAACAGGAGGGAATGCACATGCGCATCATTAAGCCATTACAGCGTACTGTTTTAGCACTTGCTGTTGGAATCTTAACGCCAGCCGTTTTTGCTATGGATAAACATGCTAATCATGCCTACGCGATGCAGGAACAGAGTATGCCTGTTGTTGATCATTCGATACATTCCATGCAACTGGAAGCTCAACAAACTGCTCCGCCAGCAATCAATCAGCATGCTGAACATACTACAACCATGCCACAAAATTCATCTGTAACTCAGCATCAACATAGCGCAGATCATCGGCGTGAACATGGTGGGCAAATTTATCAGGCCACGGAGATGGACAGTCGCTGGCTCAATAATTCAAATGGACAAGGCAAACTCAAAACTGAATTAGAAAGTCGCATTGGCACCGATGAAAATAAGCTTTTCATCAAGTTACATGCCGATAAAGCAGAATCGCAAGATGCCGATTATGCCGCACAATTGATGTATAGCCGCATGATTTCAGACTTCTGGGATGTGCAGGCTGGCGCACGTTATCGTTTTGATGAAAAACATGCAGCGGATAAAGAACAATGGAATGCAGCCATCGGTCTGCATGGTTTAGCGCCTTATTTCTTTGAAACTGATGCTTACCTTTTTGTCGGGCAAGATAAGCAAGTCAGTTTTTCATTGGAAACCGAGCGCGATCTATTGCTGACACAGAAACTCATTTTAAAACCCTATCTGAATATCGATGTGGTATTGAATGATGACTCGCGCTATGCGCAAAAAACTGGGCTGAGTTCATTGTGGTTAGGGCTAGAAACGCGTTATGAAATCAATAAAAAAGTGATGCCTTTTATTGATGTGTCTTATAGCTATGACAAAGGGATGAAGCACACCGCATGGCAACAAGGCACTGAAAGTGAAAAAGACTGGCGGTATGGTACGGGACTGCGTGTGAAGTTCTAAGTATCACTGCGTCATCTCAAGGAGCAGCATCAGCATTTTTGTGATGCTGCTTTTTTATTGGAGATTCAAAGGGAAGTGCTGTGAAATACAGTGTAAATATAGATGAGAAGAGACTTTGTATTCATCGCTTTCAATTGAGGGTGATCATTGCGCACTAAATTCTAGCGTTTTTGCTATACTGCGAAAATCACAGGAGGAACGACCTCCCTTCACATCTCGCTCTGAGGTCGCAAGAAAAATCGTCAGGACGGCCTGACTCTACTAAGGAGGATGGCACATGGCCTGGATAGTTCTTGTATTCGCGGGTATCTTTGAAATCGTTTGGGCATATTCGATGAAGCTCTCAGAAGGCTTTACGAAACTCGGCCCGAGTCTCATTACACTATTCTTTATGATCCTCAGCTTTGGTTTATTGGCCTATGCCATGAAAACCTTGCCTCTAGGGACGGCTTATACTATTTGGACAGGTATTGGTGCAGTGGGATCATTCCTCGTCGGTATTTTTGTACTCGGAGAACCTGCGACAGCAATGCGTATGCTAGCAGCGGTCTTGATTATTTCAGGACTGGTTTTAATGAAATTATCATCAGCTTAAATTTTTACAGAAGCCTATATCAGGCTTCTGCGTTAGATATTGGGTAAATACAATGGCATGGGTTTTATTAATTGTTGCAGGCTTACTGGAAGTGGTTTGGGCTTACAGTATGAAAGTCTCTGACGGCTTTAGCAAACTGACACCAAGTATCCTGACCATCGCGTTTATGATTGCCAGTTTTGCTTTATTGTCCTATGCCATGAAAACCTTGCCGCTAGGAACGGCCTATACCGTATGGACAGGCATTGGTGCTGTAGGCTCTTTCGTTTTGGGGATTGTGGTGCTTGGTGAGCCAGCAAGTGCAATGCGCATGTTGGCAGCGGTCTTGATTATTTCAGGATTGGTCTTGATGAAACTTTCATCATCTTGAATAATGATGGAATCAGACCCATTCCGTTCAGGAGCCTCTTATGCAACTCTCTTATCTATTTTTAGATTCTCCTGTAGGTCGTCTTAAACTTGTTGCACATGAAACCGCTTTAGTCGCCGTGATTTGGGAAAATGAAAACCCAAATCGTGTACGTTTGGCGGAGTTGGTTGAAAACCCTCAACATCCAATTTTGCTAAAAACGGTGCAACAGCTAAATGAATATTTTCAAGGAAAACGTCAGAAATTTGATTTGCCGCTCGATTTTGAAGGAACAGAATTTCAGCAAAAAGTCTGGCAGGCCTTACTGACCATCCCTTTTGGTGAAACTCGCAGTTATAAACAAATTGCAGAGCAAGTCGGCAATGTCAAAGCAGTGCGTGCCGTTGGTGCTGCCAATGGTAAAAATCCGATTTCGATTATTGCACCATGTCATCGCGTGGTCGGCGCCAATGGAAAATTGGTTGGTTTTGCCGGTGGTCTAGAGAATAAGGATATACTGTTAAAAATTGAAAAAACCGAATAAAATTCAAAAAATTATTTATCACTTGGAGCGTAAAACCTCGTGGTTCAGCACGAGGATATAAGCGACTGGCGTAAGCCATACGACATGG
>NZ_JBLZXR010000051.1:0-19839 GCF_050285345.1 Acinetobacter sp. | reverse complement strand
TCGTAAGCAGAAACGTCTTTACCTTCAGCAACCCAACGGTCGTAAGCTTGTTGACGGAAGTTTAAAGTCCAGTTGAATGATGGGCTGTTGTTATAAACAAGCTTCGCATTTGGAACTGTTTCACGTACACGGTTAACCATGTGAGCGATTTCTTCAACGTTTGGCGTTGCTGTTTCGATCCAAAGAAGGTCAGCACCGTTTTGAAGGCTAGATACACAGTCAAGTACAACGCGGTCGATTTGCGTGTCTGGACGGAATTGGTATAGACCAGAAGCAAGACGCTTAGGACGGTGAAGTTTACCATCACGTTTGATTAGGATTTCGTCTTCTTGAGCGTCAGCAATGTCAATTTCAGTTGTATCTAAGTAGCTGATGTATTGAGAAGCGATGTCGCCTGGCTCTTTAACCACTGGGATTTTTTGAGTCAAGTCAGCGCCTTCAGAGTCAGTACGTGCAACGATGATACCGTCGTCAAGACCCATTTCTAAGAATGCATAGCGAAGTGCGTGGATTTTCGCAATGAAGTCTTCGTGTGGAACTGTTACTTTACCAGCTTGGTGACCACATTGTTTTGCGTCAGATACTTGGTTTTCGATTTGTAGTGCACAAGCACCCGCTTCGATCATTTTCTTAGCAAGTAAGTAAGTCGCTTCTTCGTTACCAAAACCAGCATCGATGTCCGCAATAATTGGCACAACGTGAGTTTGGAAACCGTCGATTTGAGCAGTGATTTCAGCTGCCTTAGCAGTATCACCAGCTTCGTTTGCTTTTTTAAGCGCACGGAACAAGTCGTTTAATTCTTTCGCATCAGCTTGACGTAAGAATGTGTAGATTTCTTCGATCAATGCAGGAACAGAAGTTTTTTCGTGCATAGATTGGTCAGGAAGTGGACCAAATTCAGAACGAAGTGCAGCAACCATCCAACCAGAAAGGTAGATATAGCGACGTTCAGTTGTACCGAAGTATTTTTTGTTCGCAATCATTTTTTGTTGTGCGATGAAACCGTGCCAGCAACCTAATGATTGAGTGTATTTGCTAGAATCAGCATCATAAGCAGCCATATCACGACGCATAATCGCAGCTGTATATTTAGCAATGTCTAAACCAGTTTTGAAACGGTTTTGCATTTGCATACGTGCAGCATCTTCAGGACTGATGTCTGCCCAAGTATTGCCGAATTTTGCTTTTAATTCGCGGATTGCATCAATCGCTGTTTGGTATGTAGTCATGATATGTTCCTGTAATAATATTAGGATTTTCCTGCAACGTAAGGCTAAAATCATACCCTCGAATGATTGTTCAGATTTAGAACACTTCGTTGCGATAGACACAGAGTAGATTGACTAAAAAAATTAATCCAATAGCCTGCATTGATTTTCAGTATTTATTTAAAAAATACGTAGATTAAAGTCTTATTATAATTATTAAACAATCACTACAAGTATTTGTTTTAAATGAATTTTATAAAATATTATTGAAATTTTTTTCGTCTACTTTTACAGCATATTGATGCTTTATTCTTCATTAGACTTAAGTCGATCACGGCTTGGCTTTTATAAAAAACAGCATTTTTTACGCCAAATTTCTCAAAATTTACCGATCAACTTGATCGGCTATAAACTCAAGATCGCTTTTCAAAATGGTATTTTTCACATTTAAATCTGCTCTATTCACAGCTTAAAATATAAAGCACGACCTCTCCAAAACTTCCGCTGATTTAGGGTTCAATATTTCACTCAATTTAAGCGTTCAAAAATGACGATTTTTCCTCTCAATGAAACAACGCAAACCAAGGATTAAATGCTGTTTCCTCCACTAAAGAGCATGTCTTTTTTTCATCCATTTTTTACACAAGCCTTAGTAGTTATGGCATAATCAGACAAATTTCATGATTTTATTGTCGGTATTTATTTTATGAATCTGGAGCGGGTTGACCTCAATCTATTAATTTATCTTGATGTACTTCTGCGTGAAAAAAATGTCACTCGTGCTGCTGAACAACTGGGTGTGACCCAACCGGCGATGAGTAATATTTTAAGACGACTACGTAACTTATTTAACGACCCGCTTTTAATTCGCTCTTCTGAAGGGATGACACCGACTGAACGTGCTCTCGAGTTACAACCTCGAATTCGTGATGCGCTTGCCGACCTTTCGATGATTTTGGAACCTCGCACCGAATTCCGACCTTATACATCGAATCGTGTTTTCCGCATTATGACCTCTGACTATGCCGAAGCAACGTTGGTTCCTCGCTTAGTGAAAGCACTTCGCTCAGAAGCTCCTAATGTAGTCCTCGACTTTTTGACCCCAAGTGATGTGTCTTACCGTGACATGGAACAAGGTAAAGTTGATTTAGCCATTAACCGTTTCAATGAAATTCCACAAAGTTTTCACCAAGTCCTTGTGTGGCGTGATAGTTTTTCGTGCCTCCTCAACAGCAAACACCCTGCTGCCAGTAACTTAAACTTAAAAAGCTATTTAGATGCACAGCATATTTGGGTCTCTAAAACAGGGATGGGGGTTGGCTTTGGTGTCAATCCTGAGAAACAAGCTGGACTCGGTTGGATTGATCAAGCTTTAGAACGTATCGGCCAGAAACGTAAAATCTCAGTCTTTACCCGTCATTATCAAATGCCGGGCTTACTCGCATCTAATGTAGACCTCGTTGCAACACTTCCGACACGTATTGCACGCCTACAAGCGAAAAGCCAAAACTTATTATTACGTGATCCGCCATTTTATATTCCTGAATTTGAACTCAAAATGGCGTGGTGCCCTTTACTCCATCATCATCCTGCGCATCGTTGGTTACGCCAACTGATTTTGTATGTGGCGCGCCAAATGATTGAAGAAGAAAACCGCGAATACTTGATGAATAATTCTCAGTTTTCTCAATATCAATAATTAATTTTTTTAATTCCTTATTTTTTCAAACCGATACTGTCATTATAGAGGTAGTAGTTAAGACTACTACCTAATCCATTTTTGTGTTAGAAATACAGAAAAATAGAATGAATCACAAACAGGTGTATTCGTGAGCCTTTTCCAAAATATTGTCATTATTGCACTCCTGATTATCGGAGCGGGATTTTTATCCTTAACAGAAATCGCCTTAGCGGGCGCTCGTAAAGTTAAATTAAAAATTCTGCTTGAATCTGGTGATACGCGTGCACAACGTGTTTTAGACTTACAAGCAAACTCTGCAGACTTTTTTGCAGCCTCTCAAATTGGTTTAAATGCAGTTGCCATTCTCGGCGGTATTTTGGGGGAAGGTGCATTTCGACCTTATTTCCTGACTTTAGTTCATCAGTTTTACCAAGGACCTTGGGCAGAAACGATTAGCTTTACCCTATCCTTTACTTTAGTCACCTCCCTATTCATTCTATTTGCCGACTTCATGCCAAAACGTCTGGCCATGATTGCACCCGAAAAAATTGCTGTTGCGGTGGTTGATCCAATTCAGATTTTCATTAAAGTCTGTAAACCGATGGCTTGGGTGATTAACGCGATTGCCAACCTGCTGTTCCGTTTATTTAAAGTAAACACCACGCGCGACGACAATATTACCTTTGATGATATTTCAGCAGTAATGGATGCAGGTGCACAAGCTGGGGTATTACAAAAACAAGAACATCACTTTATTGAAAACGTATTTGAACTTGAAGAACGTAATGTACCTTCGAGTATGACTACACGTGAAAATGTGGTGTATTTTACGCTGAAAGAATCTGAATCTAGTATTCGTCAAAAACTTGCTGAATATCCCTATTCTAAATTTTTAGTTTGTAGCGAAAATATTGATGATGTAATTGGCTATATCGACGCAAAAGACATCCTAGTTCGGATTTTGAATAATCAGTCTTTATTACAATTAAATGAAAATACCATTCGTAATGTATTGACCATCCCAGACACCTTAACCCTCTCGGAACTCCTGGATCGTTTTCGCTCTACCAAAGAAAAATTTGCAGTCGTTATTAATGAGTATGCTCTTGTAGTTGGGGTAATTACCCTTTCAGATATTATGATTACCGTGATGGGCGATTGGGTGACAACGATTGAGGCTGACCCGCAAATTATCAAACGCGATGCTGATTCTTGGCTAATTGATGGTAGTACTCCGATTGAAGATTTGAAGCATGCCTTGAATTTGGATGAATTACCGGACGAGGAAAATTATGAAACCTTAGCTGGCTTTATGATGTTTAAATTACGTAAGATTCCTCGCCCTGCAGACTTTGTCAGCTTCAATGGCTATAAGTTTGAAGTGGTGGATGTTGACCATTTTAAAATTGACCAACTGTTAGTGACTCGTTTACAAGAAACAATGCCTGAAGAAAACCTCGAAGAAGAATCGGAATAATCCGATTCTTCTTTCTTTGGCTCAATCATACAAATACAATCAAAGTAAAAATAACGGAATTATTAAAATGTCGATCTCTTTCAGGGCACTTCTGACCTGCCTGAGTTTTTATTCGGGTTTATATCTCATTTATTTCTTCTTTATCACGCAACAAAATGCGCTGTTTATAATACTGGGGGGTGCTGGCATTGTACTGTCTTGGTTTCTTACCCCTTATCCACATGAACGTGGACGACAAGACTTTAATGACACCATGATGTTTGGTACTTTTTTCTATAACCCTCTGATTTTTTGGTTTCGCTTTTTTAGTTGGCCAATTCGAACCTTACTCAATATTTTCTCACCACATTAAAAAAAGCACCTTAATCAGATGCTTTTTCTATTTTCTATCAAACTTAGTGCTTTGAAATCAGTGCGTCCAAAACAGCTGCATAATGAATATGAATATCATCTTCTAAAATTTTGTAGACATTATCAAACTGCACCATTGGCCAGCCTTCTTTCCAAAATGGGAAAATATTATGCAGGTCATGAGTAACTGTTGCATCTTCACGCGTAATTGCTTGCGCAACCTGCGCCAACACTTGAGCCGTTTCAGCCCCATCAATCGCCAAATAATCAATACCACGTACTTTTAAAATACGAACACGGTCTTTTTTATAACGAATTTTCTTACTTTGACCTTCATTTAAACTCAAAGCTAAAGTCACAGCCTCAACAAACTTTTCTTCAAAAGATTGATGCAAACAAACCAAGGCTTGTTTATGCGCCTCTTGACGACCTGCTTTCCCGCCACTACGAACCACTTCTTGCGCTTCAGTATTTAATTCGTCAGATTTCATTGACTGAAGAATGTCTAGTATTTCGATATCGCTTAACGTTGCAGGAGATTGATCAGTCATAAACTGCCTATAAATTAGGGAAGGAATTCAAACACTATTTTCGCATAAAAGTACGATCAAAAGTGATATTGAAGTATCAGAATTATGCAAACCCAATTTAAAAGGTGGATTTACCAGATCATTTTGAAAAATTCTCTGCCATTGCTGGTGAAATCCTCTATATTACTTGCACGCTTTCATACACATGTCACTCTATGGTCAAAAATAAACAGGTTGCGCTTTATCTTCAAGGTCTGCAACAGCAGTATCCTGCTGCATTTAAACGTAACTATTTACTCTACAGCCAACTCAAAACCAAAGGCATACTGGATGAGCTTAAAGAGCTTTTACCTTGGGTTTTAGCAGCGATGATCTTTGTATCGCTGAGTATGAGTATTGGATATGCAATCGAAAACTATTTTCCAACCATGAGTGAATTTCGTGCCCATGGTATTGCGGTTGTGAGTATCATGTTGTTTTTTATGTTGATTGTGCCTATCGTCCTGAAACAAATAAAACATAGCTCTATCTCGCTATACCAAAGCCTGAAAAATACACCGTTTAAATTGGCAATAGTCATCATTCTGCAATTGCTCAATATCGCCTTTTTACAAAGTACCTTTGTGCAATCTGTTCTATTTTTCTTTGCTATCAGTTTTGGTTTCGTACGTTTCTACAAAGAAAATTTATTTCGTGACCAGAGTCAATCAGTTGAATATTATCAGTTACAACAGCTTCGACGTGTATGTTTTTGGGCTTATAAACAGACACTTAAATCACGCCTTAAATTACGTTTAAGCTCCACTCAGTCTGCCACCTATCAAACCATCAAAACACAATTGGAACGTGAAGCAGATTTGTATGTGCAACTACTCAAGTATGAACATGCGTACTGTAAGCAAATTAAACATATCGATGTTGATAGCTACATTGATGAAATGCTGTAAAAAACCGAGCAATAATGCTCAGTTTTTATTATCCCCTAAGTTTGTAAAGGATCGCTACTCGCAACCCCATGTCAAAACTGCACTTGAGTTGCTGAATGTACTGAAATTCTATTTATCCCCACCACACGCAGTAAGAGAAATGGGTAAGGATAAAGCTTCAAATCCAGCCACTGTTTTGTGCATCAATGCTTGGTGGTTCATTTTTTGTCATCTGGATAGCCTAAAAACAATATAAAATTGAAATTTATGAGAAAATATGGCCTTCATACCTCAAAACAATGACAATTACATAAACCTTCAAGAGATGCCCAAAATAATCTTTTGCTATTTTTTAGACACAAATTACTGAATTGATTGAAAAGAAAGCAAATAATAATAAATAGACTTGCCAAGTTTTATTTCCTACTCTATTATTGCGCTCATGCCCGAGTGGTGAAATCGGTAGACACAGGGGATTTAAAATCCCCCGCCCACAAAGCGTGCCAGTTCGAGTCTGGCCTCGGGCACCATTCTTCTACTATTGAAGATGGTGCAATAAAGAATCCAGCATACGCTGGTTTTTTTATGTCCAAAATTTAGTGAAAAAATAATTCTTAAAATGTCCTCACTGCCGAAATTCAATCTTCCAGCCTTACAGCTCAAACATCCTGGGGCATTTTTTCAAAAACTTTATTTCAGCCATGATAAAGTAATTGGACTCAACCCTACTGCTGGATGGTTAGTACGTTGCGGTTTATTGGCACTCATGTTTTGCCTATTGTCCGTTTTGAGTGGGTTCGGCTTATCTCTCTTCATTCCAGTTGAGACTGCAACGGATCTCTTCAATATCGGTTTTTTACTACTTCTCCCCTTTGTATTTATTTATATTTGGCTGTGCCATTATCAAGCATCCCATAGTGCAAAAAGCTTAGTGCAACGTATGCAAATTCAGCTCTATCTCTCATGTGCAGTCGTATTTAGTCTAGCCTTTAACCTTTTATATCTACATTCAGATTTCATCAATTTCGGTTGTGTCTGCATAGTCGTTTTGAGTGTTTATGGCTGTGTATTGAGTGAGTTTTTATTTAAATCTCAAAGCAGCGCAATCGAACGGATTAAATTACAAAAAATTCGTCAGCTTGCATATTGGTCTTATCACCAGTCGCAAAACCATTCTTTAGCATCTCATCAGAATTACCATGACAGCTTCAATGATCAAGTCTATTTTCAAGCGCTGCATCAGCAAGCCTTAACAGAAGAGCAAAAACTCTGGACTAAAATTTGCTACGCTTCTCTAAAGACCTATATTGATCAGGCATAGTTCCTTATTCATAAAACAAAGAATATAAAAAAAGCCCTGTTTATACAGGGCCTTGGATGAACATCAATTACCATTCACGATTGGCAACCAGTTCCTCCATTTCAATATCCATATAACCTTCATCTTGCAAAACCATCATCATCGCTTCTGCAATATAATCTGCTGCCGTATCATCCAAAGATGAATCCAAATCTTCAAATTGTGGTTTCATCTTATTAAGCTGAGCAACCGTTTCATTGGCAAAATGGTAAATATCCATTGAGCTTAATTCAGCTTTTGCAATTTTCTTGGCAAATTGAACCACCAATAGCTTCACCTCTGCCACCAAAACATCTGGGTAATATTCATCATCAAACATTGGTAGCAGTAAATCCGCAAACATACCGAAACTCTATAACATAAAAAAATTAAGGACGCTTGTATAACACAAACCCTACATTTCACCAAATTTATCACCTTTCAGAAATAGGCTTTCTCATTTTAAAAGTCTAAAACTTCAAGATTAAAAAAATAAAAGCATCTAAAAAGATGCTTTTAAACTTAGAAAATTTATATCTAGAAAATAATTATGCTGTTTGCAGTGCCTGCCAAACCCGTATCGCATCTACCGTCGCCTTCACATCATGTGCACGCACCATACAAGCACCCTGTTGAATACTAATTAAATGTGCTGCGACAGAGCCTACTGCGCGATGCTGTGCATCTGCACCACCTAAAGCTTCACCAATAAAACGTTTACGTGAAAGTGCCGAAAGAATCGGATAGCCCATACTATTTAGCTCATGAAATTGCTGCAAAAGCTTTAAATTTTGCTGTGCATTTTTAGCAAAACCAAAACCCGGATCAATCATGATATTTTCAGCCTTTACTCCTGCGTTTAAGGCATCATCCACACGCTGTTGTAGCTCTTTGATGACATCCTCAATCACATGCTCATATTGGTCCAAGTTATTCATGGTGGTCGGCTCACCGCGCATATGCATGATGATTATCGGGATATTTAGCTCAGCGGCCGTTGCTAACGCATTTGGTTTGGTCAGAGCACGTACATCATTCCAAATATGAGCACCCGCTTTGACTGCAGCACGAATCACTTCTGGCTGCGAGGTATCAATGGAAATCACCACATTATGCTTTACAAGTTCTTCCACCACCGGCACGACACGATGGATTTCCTCCTCCACAGAAACAGCCGAAGCTCCCGGTCGTGTTGACTCACCCCCAACATCAATTACCGTTGCCCCTTCAGCAATCATGTCTAATGCATGTCCGACTGCCTGATCTTTACCATTATGTCGCCCGCCATCACTAAAAGAATCTGGTGTGACATTTAAAATCCCCATCACATGTGGTTGAGATAAATCGAGTTGAATCTCACCGCAGTTTAAAATTTTATTTGGCAAAGCCATTAATTTCATATCAATCATTCCAGCATTACATCGGCACTATTTTAACCTTTCATACCGTACTCTATGCATTGAACATCAATAAATATTTTCAATCTGCATAAAAAAACCACCCGAAGGTGGTTTTTATTCAACTTAAGCTTTTGGTAATGATGGTAATGGCGGTGGAACATCAGGACCATCCGTTGGTGTAACATCAATCACTGGATTCTCAGCAATGTATACTTTTGGTGGTTGAGGTTCACGACCTTCCATAATGTCACGAATTTGATCACGATCAATGGTTTCCCATTCAAGCAATGCTTTCACCATAGCATGCGCAATATCTTTGTTATTTTCCAAAATATCGCGAGCGACTTTATATTGCTCATCCAGAATACGGCGAACTTCACGATCCACTTCAAGCTGAGTTGTTTCAGAAATTGTACGACTTCCTAAACTACCCATGAATGATTGCTGTGAATCATCTTCATAGACCATTACGCCCATTTTGTCAGACATACCATATTTGGTCACCATGGCACGTGCCATTTTGGTTGCACGTTCAAAGTCATTTGAAGCACCTGTCGACATTTGGTTAATGAACACTTCTTCAGCGATACGACCACCGAACAAAATTGAAAGTTCATTCAACATTTTATCTTTGTAATGGCTAGTTTGGTCATGTTCAGGCAACTGCCATGTCACACCCAATGCCCAACCACGCGGCATAATTGTCACCTTATGCACAGGGTCTGTACCCGGCAAGATTTCAGCCACAATCGCATGACCGGCTTCATGGTATGCTGTCGCACGACGTTCTTCTTCACGAATCACCATCGATTTGCGTTCAGGGCCCATATAGAGCTTGTCTTTGGCATCTTCAAAATCGTGCATATCGACCGTGTTCTTGTTACGACGTGCAGCAAACAATGCTGCCTCGTTCACAAGGTTGGCCAATTGTGCACCAGAGAAGCCGGGTGTACCACGTGCTAAAACTTTAACATCAACACCTGTCACTGAAGGTAATTTTTTCAAATGTACATTCAGAATTTGTTCACGACCTTTAATGTCTGGTAAAGACACCATCACTTGACGGTCAAAACGTCCCGGACGAAGCAATGCTTTATCCAGTACATCGGCACGGTTCGTTGCAGCAATAACGATAATACCTTCATTACCTTCAAAACCATCCATTTCAACCAACATTTGGTTTAATGTCTGTTCGCGTTCGTCGTTACCACCGCCTGTACCAGAACCACGGTGACGACCAACAGCATCAATCTCATCAATAAAGATAATACACGGTGCATGACGTTTCGCTTGTTCAAACATGTCACGGACACGGGACGCACCCACACCCACAAACATTTCAACGAAGTCAGAACCCGAAATACTAAAGAATGGAACTTTCGCTTCACCCGCAATCGCTTTTGCAAGTAAAGTTTTACCTGTACCCGGAGGACCAACCATCAACACACCTTTCGGAATGCTAGCACCCAGACGTTTAAACTTAGATGGATCTTTTAAGAAGTCAACAATTTCAACCACTTCTTGCTTCGCTTCATCACAGCCTGCAACATCGGTAAATGTCACTTTGATTTGGTCTTCCGACAGCATTTTCGCTTTCGACTTACCAAAACTCATTGGGCCGTTCTTACCACCAGCCCCACCACCCATGTTGCGCATAAAGAACATGAATAACAGAATGATTAAAAGAACAGGGAAACTTGCAATCAGAAGTTGCATCAAAATACTTTGACGCTGTGGCGCTGTACCTTCAACAACAACATTGTTTTTGATAAGGTTCGGCATTAGTTCAGGATCTTGAACCGCAGGACGGATACTTTCAAACTCTGAACCGTTTGATTTTTCGCCACGAATTCTTTCGCCATCAATGGTGACTTGTTTAATCTGACCCGCATTTACGGCTGCCACGAACTCAGAATAGTTCATCGCGGTCGGTTGATTGCGGTCACTGACGTTGCTGAAGATTAGCACCAGCACGCCTAGGATAACCAGCCACAACACGGCATTCTTAAAAAGATCGCTCAAAGCTTTATTCCCATTTCTATCTAATTCGTTCATTCCCACGCATGTGGGTGACTCTAATACTTACGCTGCAGAGTAGCTTCGCAATAAATTAAAAACGTACAAAATGCACAATTTTTAACGAGTTGGCAAGTAAACTTTACTTGAAAGCCTTCTTACGTCCCTGCCCAATCAAAAATACTTCTTTAGATCGAGCACGTGAAGCTGCCGGTTTTGCTGTCTTCAACACATCAAATGTGTCTACAACCTGCTTACGGTATTCATCAAATCCCACCCCTTGGAATACTTTAACAACAAACTGCCCCTTTGGTCCGAGAACCTTCTGGGCAAAGTCGATTGCCAACTCACAAAGATAGATTTGACGTGGTTGATCTACAGCCTTATTACCTGATGTATTGGGGGCCATATCTGAAATTACAACGTCTACAGTCCGTCCATCTAAAATTTTTAACAATTCATCGAACACTTCTTGTTCACGGAAGTCACCTTGCAAGAAGGTTACATCCGGCAAAGCATCCATAGGTAAAATATCTGATGCAATCACGAGACCTTTGTCGCCCACCAGCTTTCCAGCAATTTGCGACCAACTTCCTGGAGCAGCACCTAAATCAACCACGGTCATGCCAGGCTTAATTAATTTATATTTTTCTTGAATTTCAAGAAGTTTATAAGCAGCACGCGCACGATATCCTTCCTTTTGTGCTTTTTTCACAAAGGGATCATCCAAATGCTCTCGCATCCAGTCACGACTACTTTTGGATAATTTCTGGTTGGTAATGCGTGTAGCCATAACTCTCTAAATAAAAATAACTTCTCAATTTCAATTGTACGTGAAATTACATTTATTTGCAGTACACATGTGTATCTAAAAAGCATCTTAAATCATGTTTTTTTCAATAATCTTCATCGATAAAATGCGGATAAATTACAGCGCTTCAATTTTGATTTTGCTATACTAGGCCGTTTTTAAAATTAGGTTATATTTATGGCGGCTTTATCCATTCAAGAGCGTAAACGCTTACGTCAAATTGGTCACACGTTAAACCCAGTAGTTATGGTTGGTGATAAAGGCTTATCTGAAAGTGTTATTGAAGAATTAAACCGTGCGTTAAACGACCATGAGTTAATCAAAGTAAAAGTTGTTGCTGAAGATCGTGAAGCACGCGCAGCGCTTATTGCTGATATCGTGGCTGCGTCTGAGTCAGAAATCGTACAAACGATTGGTAAAATTGCATTGATCTACAAAAAAGCAGCAAAACAAAATGCAAAATTATCAAACCTTGTTCGTTACGCTCACTTATCTAACTAAGCTTACGTATGGCAAGTTTCGAACTAAGTGCCTTTGATCGTCGCTTTCAAGCCATTTCGCTTGTAGGCGCAATCGAACAACAAAGCCCATATAGCTTAAATGTGGGTTTTTGGATACGAGATCCCAATCAATTGATTCAATGGCCCGAATTGGTCTCTGCGCATCCACGTGTAGATTATTTGTGGGAACACACCTGTCTTGAAGTTTTCATTGGTGTACATCATGAAGACTTTTATCGTGAAGTTAATCTCTCCCCTTCACAAGCTTGGCAGGCTTACCAATTTGAAGAATATCGCTATCCAGAAAACATGCCGCCACAAGCTGCTTACGATATTGAACTGAATCAGTTGAAACGGACGCACTATGGCATCAATGTCAGTCTTGATCTGACTGAGTTTATGCTGAAACATAAATTGAAATGGGAAGATCTCTACATTGGTCTCACTGCCGCACTCGAAACCTCTCAAGGTGAACAGTACTATGCCATGCAGCACAGCAGTCCAAATCCAGATTTTCACAACAAACGTGATTGGTTGCATCAATTCTAAACTAGAAAAAATAAAAGATTATTTTTTATTTTAGATTTAGACCAATTATGAAAAAAGGAACTACAGTGTAGTTCCTTTTTTTGTTTTAACCTTCTGATCTATCGACTCGACCACCCTATGCATCTATGCAGTATTGCCCTCTGGAGGGACAATACTTTTCACCAAATCAAGATGATCGACTCGACAATAAAGCAGCGGCTAACTTAGCTGTTTAGATCTGTAGTTTTATCTGTTAGATCAACCTTAACAGGTGCAACTTTTTTCCACGCTTCCAAAGTATGTTCTTTTGAACGTTTAAATGTTTCAGTTAATTGCTCTTTATGCTTACCTGAAATCTGCGATACGTCCTCTTTAAGCTCTTTACCTAATTTGGAAAGATCTTCAATCACAGTATTGAATTCAGTTTTTACAAATTCTTTCAATTCACCAAAATCTTTCTGAGATGTACCAAATTGTGCTTTGAACTGATCTAGTTTTTGCAGCAAATCTTGTTTCAACTGACGTAATTGATCTTGCATACTAGCATTTAATTGCTGTGCTTCAGCTTCAATTTTATCTTTGCTTTCGGTGACTGCTTCTGTCGCTTGCACACTTGCTTCTTTTGCAACTTGTTCAAGCTTTTCAGCACCTTCGACAACGACGTCTTTGAGAGAGGATTTAGTCGTTGCTTGTTTTTGTTGTGCAGCCATGACTGTGTACCTTGGGTTATTGGATGACTGATACCACTTTAGCCTGATTTGATAAATTTTAATTTATGATTTGTCAGACAATAATTAATTGCTTACATTTTTAAGCAAGAAAATAAAAAACATGATCAACCAAAAAACAAGTCTTTTATCTTACATATTCACGATAAATGCGGTGGACTTTAAGCCACTTACTGCGTATAATGCCGTGTTAAGTTCAAGCGAGCAGACATAGGGAGGGTAGGTTTTAAAGTAACCTTCCTTTTTTTTCGTCTTCTCGCTTTTTTACAGCCTAAATTTCAGGAGCTTTGGTTTGAGCACCCCAGCAATTTTAGCCCTTGCCGACGGAACTATCTTTAAAGGTACTTCTATTGGCGCATCGGGTAGTACGACTGGTGAAGTCGTTTTTAATACAGCAATGACTGGCTATCAAGAAATTTTGACTGACCCTAGTTATGCACAACAACTTGTGACACTAACTTACCCACATATCGGTAACACAGGTTGTAATGATGAAGACGCTGAGTCAGGTCGAATTCATAAAGTATGGGCTAACGGATTGATCATTCGTGACCTACCTTTATTGCATAGCAACTTCCGTGCTGAGCAATCACTTGGTGATTACCTTGAACAACACAATGTTGTTGCTATTGCAGACATCGATACACGTAAATTAACGCGTATTCTGCGAGCAAAAGGTGCACAAAATGGTTGTATCCTTGCTGGCGAAAATATCACGGCAGAAGAAGCTTTAGAAAAAGCTCGTGCATTTGGTGGTTTAAACGGTTTAGATCTTGCAAAAGAGTGCTGTGATCCTGAAGGTTTCGAATGGACTGAAGGTTCTTGGACACTTGGTCAAGGTTTCTCTCAGCCTGAAGCTAAATTCCATGTTGTTGCATACGATTACGGTGTCAAAACCAACATCTTACGTATGCTTGCAGACCGCGGTTGTAAATTAACTGTCGTACCTGCGCAAACTCCTGCTGAAAAAGTTCTTGCTCTGAATCCAGACGGCGTGTTCCTTTCAAACGGCCCCGGCGATCCAGCAGCATGTGACTATGCAATTGAAGCTGTAAAAACAATTGTAGAAACGACTGAAATTCCAGTATTTGGTATTTGTTTAGGTCACCAAATTCTTGCCCTTGCCTCAGGCGCAAAAACTGTGAAAATGCCTCACGGTCACCACGGTGCAAACCATCCTGTACAAAATCTTGAAGATGGTACAGTGATGATTACTTCTCAGAACCATGGCTTCGCTGTAGATACAGATACGCTGCCGGCGAACTTGAAAGCAACGCACAAATCTCTGTTCGACCAAACCTTACAAGGTATGCATCGTACAGATAAACCTGCGTTCAGCTTCCAAGGTCACCCTGAAGCTAGCCCTGGTCCACATGACTGCGCACCACTGTTCGATCATTTCATCGAACTTATCGAAGCATCTAAGAAGTAATTAAGGAAGCATCATGGCTAAACGTACAGACATTAAAAGCATCTTAATTATTGGTGCTGGTCCGATTGTGATCGGTCAGGCATGTGAGTTTGACTACTCAGGTGCTCAAGCATGTAAAGCCCTTCGTGAAGAAGGCTACCGTGTTATTTTGGTGAACTCTAACCCAGCAACCATTATGACTGACCCAGCAATGGCAGACGCCACTTACATCGAGCCGATCACTTGGCAAACTGTTGCTGCAATCATTGAGAAAGAACGTCCAGACGCAGTTCTTCCAACAATGGGCGGTCAAACCGCATTGAACTGTGCACTTGCACTCGATGCCAACGGTATTTTAGAAAAATATAACGTTGAATTGATTGGCGCGACCAAAGAAGCAATCGAAAAAGCAGAAGACCGTAAACTTTTCGATATCGCAATGCGTAAAATTGGTCTTGAATGCCCTCGCGCTGACGTTGCAGAAAGTATGGAACATGCGCTTGAAATTCAAGCACGTTTCGGTTTCCCTGTAATTATCCGCCCATCATTTACCATGGGTGGTTCAGGCGGTGGTATCGCGTACAACAAAGAAGAATTCATTGAAATCTGTGAACGCGGTTTCGACCTTTCTCCAACGAAACAATTATTGATTGATGAATCTTTAATTGGTTGGAAAGAGTACGAAATGGAAGTTGTTCGGGACAAAAACGACAACTGCATCATTGTATGTACCATTGAAAACTTTGACCCAATGGGCGTGCACACAGGTGACTCAATTACTGTTGCGCCTGCGCAAACGCTTACAGACAAAGAATTCCAATTACTTCGTAATGCATCTTTAGCGGTACTGCGTGAAATTGGTGTAGAAACTGGTGGTTCAAACGTTCAGTTCGGTATCAACCCGAAAGACGGCCGTATGGTTGTGATCGAGATGAACCCGCGTGTTTCTCGTTCATCTGCATTGGCTTCTAAAGCAACTGGTTTCCCTATTGCCAAAATCGCTGCGAAATTGGCTGTAGGTTATACCCTTGATGAGTTGAAAAACGATATCACTGGCGGTACAACTCCAGCTTCATTCGAACCTGCGATTGACTACGTTGTCACTAAGATTCCTCGTTTTAACTTCGAGAAATTCCCTCAAGCTGACGCAACACTGACCACACAGATGAAATCTGTAGGTGAAGTGATGGCGATTGGCCGTAACTTCCAAGAGTCAGTATCTAAAGCACTTCGCGGTCTGGAAGTAGGTGCATGCGGTTTTGATGAAAAAATCGCAGTGGGCACTGAAGGCGCGCGTGACAAAATTTTAGTTGAGCTTAAAGTTCCGGGTCCAGAGCGTATTTGGTATGTGGCTGATGCATTCCGTCACGGCTTCACACTGGATGAAGTCTTTGCTGCGACCAATATCGACCCTTGGTTCTTGATCCAAATCGAAGACATCATTAAAACTGAAGAGCAAATCCGCACTTTAGGTTTTGGTGACTTAAACGCTGACAATATCCGTTCGTTCAAACGCAAGGGTTTATCTGACCTTCGCATTGCGAACTTGATGGGTATTTCACAAAAGCAATTCCGTAAACATCGTTGGAACTTGGGTGTAACCCCAGTTTATAAACGTGTGGATACATGTGCTGCAGAATTCGAATCTGATACAGCGTACATGTACTCAACTTACGATGAAGAGTGTGAAGCAAACCCATCGAACCGTGACAAAATCATGGTAATCGGTGGCGGTCCTAACCGTATTGGCCAAGGTATCGAGTTCGATTACTGCTGTGTACACGCTGCCCTTGCAATGCGTGATGACGGTTATGAAACCATCATGGTGAACTGTAACCCTGAAACGGTTTCTACAGATTATGACACATCAGATCGTTTGTACTTCGAACCAATTACATTGGAAGATGTACTTGAAATCGTTCGTATCGAGAAGCCAAAAGGCATTATCGTTCAGTACGGCGGTCAAACTCCGCTTAAATTGGCTCGTGCGCTTGAAGAAGCAGGTGCGCCAATTATCGGTACATCACCAGACGCGATTGACCGCGCAGAAGATCGTGAACGTTTCCAACAAATGATTCAACGTCTGCAACTTCGTCAACCAAACAACAGCATCGTAAAATCTGCTGAAGAAGGTATGGCTGAAGCGGCAAAAGTTGGTTATCCACTTGTGGTACGTCCTTCATACGTACTGGGTGGTCGTGCAATGGAAATCGTATACAACGATGACGAACTTAAACGCTACTTACGTGATGCGGTTCAAGCGTCTAACGAAGCACCAGTTCTGCTTGACCACTTCCTAGATGATGCCATTGAAGTTGACGTGGACTGCGTATCTGACGGTAAAGACGTTGTGATCGGCGGTATCATGCAGCACATCGAACAAGCGGGTATTCACTCAGGTGACTCTGCATGTTCAATTCCTCCTTACTCTTTGTCTAAAGACGTTCAGGACGAAATGCGCCGTCAAACTATCGCTATGGCAAAAGAGCTTGGTGTTATCGGTTTGATGAACGTACAGTTTGCGGTTAAAGGCACTGATGTCTACATCTTAGAAGTGAACCCACGTGCATCACGTACTGTTCCGTTCGTTTCTAAATGTATCGGCGAATCTTTAGCGAAAGTTGCTGCACGTTGTATGGCGGGTCAATCTCTAGAATCTCAAGGATTCACTACCGAGATCATCCCTGAGCACTTCTCTGTAAAAGAAGCTGTGTTCCCATTCAACAAATTCCCTGGTGTTGACCCAATTCTTGGCCCTGAGATGAAATCTACAGGCGAAGTGATGGGGGTAGGCAAAACATTTGGTGAAGCGTTCTATAAAGCTGTACTTGGCTCAAATGACCGTTTACCAGGCCTACCAACTGAAGGCGAAGTGAAACACGCATTCTTATCTGTACGCCATTCTGACAAGCCGCGCGCTGTGGGTATTGCGAAACAGTTAACAGACCTTGGCTTCAAAGTAATCGCAACTGGCGGTACTTATGATGTGATTAAAGAAGCGGGTATTGAATGTGAACGTGTGAATAAAGTGACTGAAGGCCGTCCAAATATCGTGGACCGCTTGAAAAATGGCGAAGTTCACCTCATTATCAATACCACTGAAGGCAAACAGGCTCAAGAAGATTCATTCTCGATCCGCCGCTCTGCATTACAAGGTAAAGTGTATTACACCACCACCCTTAACGGTGCTGATGCAGTATGCCAAGCTTTAGCAATCAAATTGCCAATGGATGTATATCGTCTGCAAGACCTTACTAAAGGTTAATTAAGTTACCGAGAAGTCCCGCCACCTCTCGGTGGCGGGCTTTTTTTCATTTATAGGTCAGTGGTTTTTACTGATTTTTTCTTTTTTACAAACATGAGGGACAACAATGCAACGTTATCCTATGACTCCCGAAGGCAAAATTGCCCTAGAGAAAGAATTACAGCAACTGAAAAGTGTAGATCGTCCACGTATTACAGCAGCCATTGCTGAAGCACGTGAACATGGGGATTTGAAAGAAAACGCAGAATACCACGCTGCGCGTGAGCAGCAAGGTTTCTGTGAAGGCCGTATCCAAGATATCGAAGGTAAATTGGGTGCTTGCCAAGTGATTGATGTGAAAGCACTTGAGCAAAATGGTCGTGTGGTTTTCGGCGTAACCGTAACCATTGAAAACTTAGATACCGAAGAACAAAAGACCTATCAAATCGTAGGTGATGACGAAGCTGACTTTAAAATTCACAAAATTTCTGTGAATTCTCCAATTGCACGTGGTCTTTTGGGTAAAAATGAAGGTGACGAAGTTAAAATCGTGACACCTCAAGGTGAAGTTGAGTACGAAGTGTCTAAAGTTGAATATCTTTAATTCATAACGATAAGCAATTTTGAGCCCCTCTATTGAGGGGTTTTTATTACCTCAATCCCCCCCTCTCCCTTCAAGAGATGCTGCAATGGAAAGGTTTTTAGGTAAACATTCCCAAAGTCCTCCTTTAAAAAAAGGGAGCTTTTGTTTGCTATAATCCCTCAACTTTGCCTTTACCATATCCCCCATGTCTGAAAAATTGATTAATTCTCCTGTGAATCATTGGTGTGAGTTTGAGTTCATTTCCAAGACCGTGAAGAATCCTAATATTCACATTAAGGGCAATTATTCATATTACTCAGCCTACTGGGATCAAGGCTTTGAACGCTGTGTGGTACGTTATTTACATGATAAGCCTGCAACAGCAGAGAAACCGATTGATCAACTCTATATCGGAAATTTCGTCTGTTTTGGCGCTGAATGTGTGATTATGATGGGTGGCAACCAACTCCACCGTACCGACTGGATTTCAGCCTTTCCCTTTGATACGCGTAGTTTTGTGCCCGCAGGCGATACGGTTATTGGTGATGGCTGCTGGATTGGCTCACGCGCGATGATTATGCAAGGCGTGACACTAGGTGAAGGTGCTGTCGTAGCGACAGGCGCAGTCGTGACTAAAGACGTTCCACCCTATGCTGTGGTCGGTGGTGTACCTGCTCAAATTATTAAATACCGCTTTCCTGAAGAAGATATCGAAAAACTGCTTTCCCTCAAACTTTATGAAATAGATGAAAAGCAGTTTTTAAAAATGCGGGAACAGTTGCAGACAGATGATGTTTCTAAAATAGTAGAATTTTTATGCAAATAAATTAAAACGTGATTTATTTGCATAAGTTTTTATCCACATAAAAAAATCCCACTCAATCGGAGTGGGATTTTTCTTAAATATGGTGGCTATGACGAGACTTGAACTTGTGACCCCCGCATTATGAGTGCGGTGCTCTAACCAACTGAGCTACATAGCCTTAAACTGTGCGCGCATTATGAAAGGATAATTAAATATCGTCAAGTCCATAATGCGCGTATTTGATCAAAATTTGTTGAAGTGAACCGATAAGCCGGGTTCTGTCGAGGACGATCATTCCTCT
>NZ_JBLZXR010000050.1:0-3362 GCF_050285345.1 Acinetobacter sp. | reverse complement strand
AGACTTTATTTTGAAAATCTTGCTTGAATAGGACTTTTAATTGCTGTTCAAAATTATTGGGTTCATCATATTCACCTAACCGAGCAATGGCCTGTTTCAATCGGGTAATTTCATTCAGTGTTTTGCTTTGATGGGTAGTAGGGAAAAAATCAATTTCTATCAGTGCATTGAAGTTTTTTCTTAGTTTCCGAATTTGTTTAAGATGTTCTTTTTTCTTATTTTCCTCAAGCGTATTGTGTATGTGTGAAATTTCGGTTCTCAGTTCTTCATATTCTGCACTTCTGTCAAAAAGTTGAACAAGGTCTAAATGTTCAGGAGCTTCGGTTTGAAAGATATAGGCATGGCCCTGTTCATTGAGATGATCGTTAATAATAGATTCGAATTTTTTAGAATGTATTTCTGGCAATAAGTAAACACCATCTCTCAAAGTTGCTGCACCATTTGACTTTAAAGAACGCCAAATTCTCATTCTTGCAGTTGTACTCTAGCTGGGAAGTGATGAAATAAGTAATGCTAATTTCATGTTATAAACTCAACATATTTTGTTGAGTTTATAACATTCATATGAGTTTAAAAAATGTTTATATTGAATAAGAGTATCTGTGAAAGTAATAAGGATTTTGCAAGCTTAAAGAGTAAATTCGACAAATGCCTATAAGCTTAGAAGTCTGTAAAATAGAGCTTTATGAACCTATATTGCATCATTTGGATATTAATTGGCTGTAAATGAATTAGCATCAGTAATATTAGTTTTCCTAAAATCAACATAATACACTTTATACGAAATTCAATATAAGTTAAATAATATCAACATCTTAAAACCTATAAAAGGCTAAGTGAGTAGAAATTCAGCTTTTACATGACATTTCAATGTTTCACAAAAAACCGCCCTTTCGAGCGGTTTTTTTACATCTCAATGCAAATTATTTCTTCACATCAAAACGGTCTGCATTCATCACTTTGGTCCAGGCAGCAACAAAGTCTCTCACAAATTTTTCTTTGTTGTCGTCTTGTGCATACACTTCTGCATAAGAACGCAGAATCGAGTTAGAACCGAATACCAGGTCCACACGTGTTGCTGTCCATTTCTCAGCGCCTGTTGCGCGCTCAACAATGCTGTATGAATTCTTGCCTGTTGGCTTCCAGTTGTACGCCATGTCAGTTAAATTCACAAAAAAGTCATTGCTTAATACACCAACTTTATCCGTGAATACACCTTCTTTCGCGCCGCCGTAGTTCGCACCAAGTACGCGTAAACCGCCAATCAGCACAACCATTTCAGGTGCAGTCAAACCCAGCAATTGTGCACGGTCTAATAGCATTTCTTCAGGCTGAACCACAAAATCCTGCTTCACAAAGTTGCGGAAACCATCTGCTTTCGGCTCGAAATCTTCAAACGAATAAGCATCGGTTTGTTCTTGAGTGGCATCCCCTCGCCCTGCAAGGAATAGAACATTCACATCCACACCGGCTGCATGTGCTGCCTGTTCAACTGCTGCCGTACCACCAAGTACGATAAGGTCTGCAATGCTGACTTTCTTGTCGAAACCGGCTTGAATTTCTTCAAGTTTGGCCAAGACTTTTTGCAGGCGTGCAGGTTCATTTGCAACCCAATCCTTTTGCGGAGCCAGACGGATACGCGCACCATTGGCGCCGCCACGGTAGTCAGAACCACGGAAGGTACGAGCGCTATCCCATGCAGTTGCAATCAGTTCAGCAGAAGTTAAACCACTATTTAATAATTGCGCTTTTAAATCTGCTACTTCAGCATCAGTCAAAGTGTAATCTACTGCCGGAATCGGGTCTTGCCAGATTAAATCCTCGTTCGGCACATCAGCACCTAAATAACGGGATTTTGGCCCCATATCACGATGCGTCAATTTAAACCAGCCGCGAGCAAAGGCATCTGCCAATTTGTCCGGATTTCTATAGAAATCTTCTGCAATTTTGCGGTATTCAGGGTCAAATTTTAGCGCCATATCGGCATCGGTCATCATCGGGTTACGGCGTACATTCGGATTGTGGGCATCAACAGGTTTGTCTTCCTCTTTGATGTTAATCGGTTCCCATTGTTTCGCACCTGCCGGGCTGATGGTCTTTTCCCACTCATAGGTGAACAATAAGTAAAGGAATTCGTTATCCCATCTGGTTGGATGCGTGGTCCAGGCACCTTCCAGACCACTGACCATAGTATTTGCACCGTTACCAGTACCTTCAGAGTTGTGCCAGCCTAAGCCCTGGAATTCAACATCTGCGCCTTCAACATCAGCACCCAGATTTTCCGCCTTACCATTACCGTGTGCCTTACCTACAGTATGACCACCGACAGTTAAAGCCACAGTTTCTTCATCATTCATTCCCATACGGTCGAAGGTAACACGCATATCTTGTGCCGTGCGTAACGGGTCTTGAATACCATCTACACCTTCAGGGTTGACGTAGATCAAGCCCATTTGCACCGCAGCAAGCGGATTTTCCAGAGTTGAACGATCGGCATCACTTTCGTAACGGTTTTTGGTTGGTGCAAGCCATTCTTTCTCTTCACCCCAGTAAATGTCTTTTTCAGGTGCCCAAATATCGGTACGACCACCACCAAAACCGAAAGTTTTCAAGCCAGCAACGTCATAAGCGACTGTACCAGCCAAGACGATTAAATCGCCCCAAGAAATTTTGTTGCCGTATTTACGTTTAATCGGCCAAAGCAGACGACGACCTTTATCGGTGTTAACGTTATCCGGCCAGCTGTTGAGTGGCGCAAAACGTTGATTACCGGTATTTGCACCGCCACGACCATCTTGCTTACGGTATGAACCGGCCAAGTGCCATGCAGTACGTACGAACATACCAATATAGCTGCCATAATCCGATGGCCACCAGTCTTGGCTGCTGTTAATGAGTTCGCGTAGATCTTGTTTCACCGCTTCCAGATCCAATGAGTTAAATGCAGCTGCATAGTCAAAGTCTGGATCCATTGGATTGGTTTTTTTATCGTGCTGGGAAAGAATATCTAGATTAAGCGCATTCGGCCACCAATCCGAATTCTGAGTACCTGTAGAGCTTGTGTGACCACCGGCTTGATGAAATGGGCAACCTGAAGTCTGTTGATCTTGTGACATGTTTGAACTCCCAAAAATTCGTTCAAATGATTATTGTGAGGAACCGTTAAAAAACATCTAATTCATGATCAAAATAACTGTTTTTCATGACAATATAAAGCAAGTTATATGAATGAAAATGATCGAAAAAGCCTATTCTAAGGTCGGCTTAAAAGCAGAATTGTTTGACCTGCCAAAGATGAGCTAAAAATTTAAAAATCGCATGTTCAATCCATGAAAAAAAGAAGCATGATTTGACTTTTTGAA
>NZ_JBLZXR010000049.1:0-41947 GCF_050285345.1 Acinetobacter sp. | reverse complement strand
GCCGGTAAAGGGATATACCGATCTTAAAACGATCGTCACTGGGGTTTCACAAAGGCAGAGATTTTAAGGGATAACCATAAAAACAACAAGCCATTTCGGCAAAATATTAGTTTATCACGCGTATATTTTATAAACAGCTTAAGTTAAGGCTTTTAAAACATCGTGATTCTCAAAACTTTAAGTAAATTGAAATAGATTTTTAGATACAATTCGCTACTATACTAGACCTCAGCAAGTCGCTAGATGCTAAAAATATCGTTCGAGTCGAAGATCAGATTAAATATTCGCCTCTCACCTAGCGCTTGATGAAAAAAATCACTTAAGATTAAGCCAATAGAGCTACTTGTTGTCTGTTTTTGATATAACAAATTGCTACACTACAGCCGTAATTTAAATATTATTGAGGTTTTTCTTCATATGACCATCGACTTTAAGCAAGATATTCTCGCGCCTGTTGCAACTGACTTTGCTGCGATGGACAAATTCATTAATGAAGGGATTACTTCTAAAATTGCCTTAGTCATGGCGGTCAGTAAACATGTGGTAGAAGCTGGCGGTAAACGCATGCGTCCAATTATGTGCTTACTTGCAGCAAAAGCCTGTGGTGCCGATGACCTCGAAAAACACCGCAAACTCGCTGCCATCATTGAAATGTTACATACTGCAACGTTAGTACATGATGATGTAGTCGATGAATCAGGCTTACGCCGTGGTCGTCCAACGGCCAATGCAACATGGAATAACCAAACTGCAGTTTTGGTTGGTGACTTCCTGATTTCACGTGCTTTTGATTTGTTGGTCGATTTAGACAACATGGTGTTGCTCAAAGATTTCTCTACAGGGACTTGTGAAATTGCAGAAGGTGAAGTTCTTCAACTGCAATCACAGCATCAACCAGAAACATCTGAACAAACTTATTTAGATATTATTCACGGCAAAACATCTCGCCTGTTTGAATTGGCCACCGAAGGTGCAGCGATTTTAACTGGTAAGCCAGAGTTCCGTGAACCATTGCGTAAGTTTGCGGGACACTTCGGCAATGCATTTCAAATCATTGACGATATTTTAGATTACACCTCTGATGCTGAAACATTAGGTAAAAATATTGGTGATGATTTAATGGAAGGTAAACCGACTTTACCTTTAATCTCTGCATTAAAGAATACAACGGGTGAAGAACACGAAATTATCCGCCGCAGTATTGCTACAGGTGGTACGGCTGATCTAGAGCGCGTGATTCACATTGTTCAAAGTTCAGGTGCTCTCGATTATTGCAGCCAACGTGCAACCGAAGAAACCCAAGCTGCCATTGAAGCTTTAAATACTTTGCCTGACACAGAATATCGTCAGGCCTTAATCAATCTTGCGAACTTGGCATTACATCGAATTCAATAAAATCAAGATTCATCGTAATCCCCCTTGCCTATGCATATAAAACTTCATGATTTATTTTCGACCATGCAGCAACAGCTCGATACTCCACGCGCTGTGCTGGATGACAACTTATTAATTGAGCTGGTTAACCGTATACGTCCGGAGGACACTAAAAATACGGATGAAATTAAAAATAAATTTCAAGCTTTCATTCAGGCACTCTTAATTACGCCGGATGCAGCATCCACACTTCAAAGCTTCGTCCTAAAACTTATCAGTAAATATAAGCAAACCAGTCTGTATGCCGATACCGGTATTTTGTCTTTAGATGGTTTTTGGAGTCAATTATTTCAGCGTTTAGGTGCGCATTTTTTGCCGTTAATCAACGATGAAACTCAACTGCAAGACTTAGTCCACCGTGTTTTTCACCGTCATAATGACAAATACTGGCTCGACAATATTGATGAGCAGCAATGGATTCAGCTCTTTCGGCTGTTTAATCAGGGACACAGCAATCAGGATGAAAAAAAGCAGATTCGCCGTGAGTTAATTAAAGCGATTACGGTGCTGTCTTACCGGATTAGTGGAATTGGTCTTTATCCTGAATTTATTAATGCCCAACCTGAACTCACCGAATATGAATCTCCCTTTCTAGTACAGAATCGTGAGATCAACGAGTTCATACAGCAATATAAAAAACTGCATCAAAATGCAGAACAAATGAGTGCGGTTCTGCCACCAGATGCATCACAAGCCCTAGTGATGCTGGAGCAATGTCGAGATGTGGTACATAAAATTCTTCGTGCCACCAAACGTATTGGCGTCAGTGTCAGTCTGACCTATTTGCTGTCTTTACTCGAACAATGTTTAGATCGACTTGAAATTTTGCTGAATTTAATCGTTGAAGAAAATGATCTTCGTTATGTTTCGATGGGAAATCTACTCAGCGATGTCACTTATGCCATTTACAGTGAACGTAGTGTGCGTGACTTACTGGCAACCAACAGTGAACTCGTCGCCCTACAAGTCACCGAAAATGCCAGTAAAACTGGTGAACATTATGTAAGTACAGATCAGTCTGGCTTTCTGAGCATGTATCGCTCTGCTGCGGGTGCAGGGGTGATCATTGCCTGTATGGCAACCCTGAAAATACTTATGGTACGTGTTTCCATGGCCCCTTTAATGCAAGCCATTTCATATAGCCTGAATTACTCTTTGGGCTTTATACTGATCCATGTATTGCATTTTACCGTAGCCACCAAACAACCTGCCATGACTGCCGCTGCTTTGGCTTCTACGGTTCAGCACCGTAAAGGCTCGAAAATGGCGCAAATTGCTGAGCTTGCAGCATTAATTATTAACATTATTAGAACTCAGTTTATTGCCATTCTGGGCAATATTAGCATTGCGATTCCGGTTGCCGCGCTGATTACAATCGGCTGGGAGATGCTACTGCATGAACCACTCCTGAATCATGTCAAAGCCGCAAAAACCTTACATGATCTTAATCCATTCACCTCCCTTGCTATACCACATGCCGCAATTGCGGGGGTTTGCTTATTTTTATCAGGTTTAATTGCGGGTTATTTTGACAATATGGCGGTTTATCGGAAAGTTGGGCCACGTATTCAAGCACATCGCAAACTTAAAAATCTCTTGGGGCAAGCGCGTTTAGATACGTTTGCTGCCTATATCGAACGTAATTTAGGAGCTTTGGCGGGTAATTTTCTCTTTGGGATCATGCTCGGCAGTATGGGAACCGTGGGATATATTTTGGGGCTACCACTCGATATCCGTCATATTGCTTTTGCTTCTGCGAATTTTATTCAAGGTTTACTCACAATCAATGATGCACCAGATATTGGCTTAATCATCGTGTCATTTTTAGGGGTTATCTTGATTGGCCTGACCAACTTATTCGTCAGTTTCACGTTAACTATTATTGTAGCTTTACGTGCACGTCGCGTAAGATTTGAACAATGGAAACCTTTGGCAAAACTGGTAATGACGCATTTTCTGACACGACCAAGTGACTTTTTTTGGCCACCGAAAACCCCGCTTGAAGTCGAAGATGGCTCTCAGAGCAACAAAAATAGTCATTGAAAAATTTGTTGTTTTATTTTAGTAAGTTGTTCACAGATACAAAAAATAAAATTGGCATAATTTACACAGACTTGAAATAAAGTGTACTGATGAGTACACTTTGAACCATTAATTAACCGAGCTCAAACCGGTTAAAATGACAAGGAACTAAGCATGCCACGAATGTTGCTGCTTGTTGGTTGTTTTGTATTAATTATCAGTGTGTTGTCTTTAAATTCAGCGCAGTTTAATCAGTTCGATTTAACTTCAGTTGAGTGGATGAGTCAGCACCGCTTTGCTATTTTTAATCAAATCGCCATCGGGCTTTCAGTGCTAGGCGGCATGCCTTTTGTATTATTTTTAACCTCACTCTGGTGTTTATACCTAGCGTGGTATAAAAAATACATAGAAATTGTTTTTATCAGTATAGGGATCTTCGGAAGTATAAGTTTTGCATGGCTGCTTAAATTTACTTTCATCAGACCACGTCCACCGGAAATTTATCATCTTGTAGCATCTTACGGGAGTTCTTTTCCAAGCGCACATAGTTGTTATGCTGCGGCGCTGGGTTGTCTGATGATATTGATTTACCGACAGCATGCACGACATAAACTCATTACTTTATTAGCATTCATCTGGATGCTCAGTATGGGAATATCAAGGGTTTATGTTGGTGTACATTTTCCGTCAGATGTCTTATCCGGTTGGAGCATAAGTTTTATTTGGATCGCGCTACTTTATTTGGCCTACATCAAATCCAGTAAGCCGTAAACAAATGAATAATTTAGATAAAAATCTAATTGAGGTGGAACAATGATGTCTGCAAAGCTTTGGGCACCTGCCCTAACTGCTTGCGCATTAGCAACAAGTATTGCACTTGTTGGTTGTAGCAAAGATCCTAAAGATGCACAGCAAGCTGCTGCTGCACAAAAAATGCCACCAACAGAAGTTGGTGTTATTGTTGCTCAACCGCAAAGCGTTGAACAATCTGTTGAACTTTCTGGCCGTACATCTGCCTATGAAATTTCTGAAGTTCGTCCACAAACCAGCGGCGTAGTATTGAAACGCCTTTTTGCTGAAGGTAGCTATGTTCGTGAAGGACAAGCACTTTATGAAATCGACTCACGTACCAATCGTGCTTCGGCTGACAGTGCTCGTGCTGCTTTAACACGTCAACAGGCAAACTTAAACGTGTTACGTGTTAAAGAAGGTCGTTACCGCCAGCTTGTGGGATCAAATGCGATTTCTAAACAAGAATATGACGATATCGTTGCGCAAGTAAAACTGGCTGAAGCAGACGTTGCTGCATCTCAGGCAGAACTTAAAAATGCAGAAATTAACTTAGGTTATTCAACTGTACGTGCACCTATTTCAGGTCAAACCAACCGTTCAACAGTCACTGCTGGTGCGTTAGTCACAGCGAGTCAAGCTGATCCATTGGTAACGATTCAACGTCTTGACCCAATGTATGTGGATATTAACCAGTCAAGTGCTGAACTTCTGCGTTTACGTCAACAGTTAAGCAAAGGTAGTTTGGACAGCAGTAACAATACTAAAGTGAAACTACGCCTTGAAGATGGTAGCGAATACCCAATTGAAGGTCGTTTAGCATTCTCTGATGCCAGTGTGAACCCTGATACAGGTACGGTAACACTACGTGCAGTATTTGCTAACCCGAACCATTTATTGCTTCCAGGTATGTTTGCCAATGCACGTATTGTGCAAGGCGTGATTCCGAATGCGTACTTGATTCCGCAAGCTGCGATTACGCGTCTGCCTACAGGTCAAGCAATCGCAATGATCGTGAATGCGAAAGGTGTTATTGAATCGCGTCCAATTACGACTGTAGGTACTCAAGGTGCAGACTGGATTGTGACTCAAGGTTTAAATACTGGCGATAAAGTGGTTATTGAAGGTGTGGCGAAAGTTAAACCAGAACAACAAGTTGTTGCTAAACCTTACCAACCTCAAGCAGCTGCGCCACAAGGTGCTCAGCAACCTGCTGCAAAAGAGCAAGGTAAAGCCGCAGAACAAGCAGCTCCAAAAACTGAACAAAAAGCTACTTCAAACGCATAAGGAGTAGACTAGATGGCTCAATTCTTTATTCATCGCCCCATTTTTGCGTGGGTGATTGCATTGGTTATTATGTTGGCGGGTATACTCACGCTGACAAAAATGCCAATTGCGCAGTATCCGACCATTGCTCCGCCAACGGTTACAATTTCTGCAACTTATCCGGGTGCATCTGCCTCAACTGTAGAAAACACAGTGACTCAGATCATCGAACAACAAATGAATGGTCTAGATGGCTTACGTTATATCTCGTCAAACAGTGCGGCTAACGGTCAGGCATCTATCCAATTAAACTTTGAACAAGGGATCGATCCAGATATCGCCCAAGTTCAAGTGCAGAACAAGTTACAATCTGCGACTGCGCTTTTACCTGAAGACGTACAACGTCAAGGTGTGAAAGTGACCAAGTCTGGTGCGAGCTTCTTACAAGTTTTAGCGTTCTATTCTCCAGATAGTTCACTCTCTGCAAATGACATTAAAGACTATGTAAACTCAAATATTTCTGAACCTTTAAGCCGTGTTGCGGGTGTGGGTGAAGTTCAAGTATTTGGTGGCTCTTATGCCATGCGTATTTGGGTTGACCCTGCAAAATTGACCAGTCTTGGCTTAACCCCAAGTGATGTTGCAACTGCGATTCGTGCACAAAACTCACAAGTTGCTGTAGGTCAGCTCGGTGGTGCGCCATCGATTGAAGGTCAGGTACTGAATGCGACCGTCAATGCACAAAGCATGTTGCAAACCCCTGAACAGTTTAAAAACATTTTCCTAAAAAACACGGCTGACGGTGCACAAGTTCGCATTGGTGATGTGGCTCGTGTAGAGCTTGGTGCAGATAACTACCAATTTGACTCTAAATTTAATGGTAAGCCTGCGGGCGGTATTGCAATTAAACTGGCAACGGGTGCTAATGCTTTAGATACAGCACAAGCTGTTGAAGCGCGCATGGTAGAACTACGTAAAAACTACCCTGAGGGCATGAAAGATAAATTGGCATTTGATACAACGCCATTTATTAAACTCTCAATTGAAAGTGTAGTTAAAACCTTAGTTGAAGCTGTCATTTTAGTTTTCTTGGTCATGTTCTTATTCTTACAGAACTGGCGCGCAACCATCATTCCAACCATGGCCGTACCTGTGGTTGTACTTGGTACATTTGCCGTAATCAACGTTTTTGGCTTCTCAATCAACACACTGACTATGTTCGCCATGGTTCTGGCAATTGGTTTGCTGGTCGATGATGCAATCGTGGTCGTGGAGAACGTTGAACGTGTGATGGTAGAGGATCACCTCGAACCTGTAGAAGCAACAGAAATCTCTATGAAACAGATTTCAGGTGCACTAATCGGGATCACCTCAGTCTTGACAGCCGTATTCGTACCGATGGCATTCTTCGGTGGAACCACTGGGGTGATTTACCGTCAGTTCTCCATCACACTTGTTACTGCCATGATTCTGTCATTGATCGTTGCTTTAACCTTTACCCCTGCACTTTGTGCAACCATTCTGAAACAGCATGATCCAAATAAAGAGCAGAGCAATAATATTTTTGCACGCTTCTTCCGTTGGTTTAACCATGCTTTTGACCGCACTGCTGAAAAATATAAAGGCGGTGTTAACTTCATGACACATCATAAATTTTTCTCAGGAATTGTTTATGCTGCAGTCATTGGTGTACTTGTCGTTCTGTTTAAAATACTGCCGTCTTCATTCCTTCCAGAAGAAGACCAAGGTGTAGTGATGACATTGGTGCAATTGCCACCAAATGCAACGCTAGATCGTACCGATAAAGTCGTTGAAACCATGACCAACTACTTCTTGCAGAACGAGAAAGACAGCGTTGAATCTGTATTTAGTGTTTCAGGCTTCTCATTTACTGGGGTTGGGCAAAACGCCGGCTTAGCATTTATTCAGTTAAAAGACTGGAAAGATCGTACAACAGCTGAGCAAAAAATTGGTGAGATCATTAAACGTGGTATGGCACTCAATATGATTGCAAAAGATGCTTCGTACGTGATGCCATTACAATTACCAGCAATGCCTGAATTAGGTGTTACTGCAGGCTTTAACTTCCAGTTAAAAGCTGCAGCAGGTCAAAGCCACGAACAACTTCTTGCAGCACGTAATGCGATCTTAGGTATGGCAGCAAAAGACGAACGTCTTGCGGGTGTCCGTCCAAATGGTCAAGAAGATACTCCGCAGTACCAGATCAGTATTGATCAGGCACAAGCTGGAGCAATGGGTGTCAGTATTGCTGATATTAACTCCACTATGAGCATGGCTTGGGGTGGTTCGTATATCAACGACTTTATTGACCGTGGCCGTGTGAAGAAAGTCTACGTTCAGGGCGAAGCCAATGCACGTATGATGCCTGAAGATTTGAACAAGTGGTATGTACGTAACAACAAAGGTGAAATGATTCCTTTCTCTAGTTTCGCAACTGGACAATGGACTTATGGTTCACCGCGTTTAGAGCGTTATAACGGTATCGCTTCAATGAACATTCAAGGCTCACCTGCACCGGGTACAAGTTCGGGTGATGCGATGTTAGCCATGGAAGAAATTGTTGCAAAACTACCATCTATGGGCTTACAAGGCTTTGACTATGAATGGACAGGTTTATCTTTAGAAGAACGTGAGTCTGGCGATCAAGCACCATTCTTGTATGCGCTTTCACTCTTAATCGTCTTCTTGTGTCTTGCGGCTCTTTATGAAAGCTGGTCAATTCCATTCTCAGTATTACTGGTTGTACCTTTGGGTATTGTCGGTGCTATGGGCCTAACTTGGTTGGGTATGGTACTTTCTGGCGATCCAAACCTTTCAAACAATATTTACTTCCAAGTGGCGATTATTGCGGTCATCGGTTTGTCTGCAAAAAATGCGATCTTGATTGTAGAGTTTGCGAAAGAATTGCAAGAAAAAGGTGAAGATCTATTTGAAGCAACACTGCATGCATCGAAAATGCGTTTACGTCCAATTATCATGACAACATTGGCATTTGGTTTCGGTGTACTGCCACTCGCACTAGCAAGTGGTGCAGGCGCAGGTAGCCAGCACTCTGTAGGTTATGGTGTACTGGGTGGTGTAATTAGTTCTACATTGCTTGGGATTTTCTTCATTCCTGTGTTCTTTGTATGGATTCGTAGTATTTTCAAATACAAACCTAAAACACAAAATAATCAGGAGCATTTATCGTGATGCAAAATGTATGGTCTATTGCAGGTCGTAGCATTGCGGTTTCTTCACTTGCGCTTGCTTTGGCTGCCTGCCAAAGCATGCGTGGTCCAGAGCCGGTTGTTCAGACCAATATTCCAGACAGCTATGCTGCAAGTGCTTCTGGCACTTCAGTGGCTGAACAGGGATATAAAGATTTCTTTGCTGACCAACGTCTGGTACAAGTTCTTGACCTTGCATTAACCAATAACCGTGACTTACGCACAGCAGCATTGAATATTGAACGTGCTCAGCAACAGTACCAAATCACTGCCAATGGCCAATTGCCAACGATTGGCGCAAGTGGTAGCGTACTTCGCCAAGACACCATAAATTCTAAACCTATGACAACTTATAACGTAGGTTTAGGTGTTACAGCATATGAGCTTGATTTTTGGGGTCGCGTACGCAGCCTAAAAGACAATGCTTTAGATAGCTATCTTGCAACTGCGAGTGCGCGCGATGCGACTCAAATCGCCTTGATTGGTCAAGTTGCGCAAGCATGGTTGAACTATGCTTATGCCAATGCCAATTTAAAACTGGCAGACCAAACGTTAAAAGCTCAGCTTGAATCTTACAATCTGAACAAAAAACGTTTTGATGTCGGTATCGACAGCGAAGTTCCTGTACGTCAGGCTCAGATTTCTGTCGAAACAGCGCGTAACGATGTTGCCAACTACAAAACGCAAATCGCACAAGCACAGAACTTCTTGAATCTGCTGGTCGGTCAACAAGTGCCTGCAAACTTATTGCCTGTGCAGCAGGTCAGCCGGATTACTTCAACCAAAGCCATTGGTTCTGGTATTCCAAGTGACTTGTTAAATAACCGTCCTGATGTACGTGCTGCGGAATATAAACTGTCTGCTGCGGGTGCGAACATTGGTGCAGCAAAAGCACGTCTGTTCCCGACCATCAGTCTGACTGGTTCTGCGGGCTATGCATCCACAGATCTGGGCGATTTATTTAAATCAGGCAACTTTGTCTGGTCTGCAGGTCCAAGCTTAGATATTCCTATCTTTGACTGGGGCACACGTAAAGCCAACATCAAAATCTCTGAAACGGATCAAAAAATTGCATTGTCTGATTATGAAAAATCAGTTCAATCTGCGTTCCGTGAAGTGAATGATGCTCTAGCTGTGCGTCAAAACATTGGCGACCGTCTTGCTGCGCAGCGCCGTTTAGTCGATGCCACCAATACCACCTATAAACTTTCAAATGCTCGCTTCCGCGCAGGTATTGATAGTTACTTAACCGTATTGGATGCACAGCGCGCATCTTATGCTGCTGAGCAAGGTTTATTGTTGCTTGAACAAGCAAACTTAAACAACCAAGTGGAATTATACAAAACACTGGGTGGCGGTATTAAAGCCAATACGTCAGATGCAGTTCAATATCAACCGTCCACTGCTGAACGTAAAGCAGACGCTGCAAAATAAGTTAATAACTTAAAAGTTCATGCAAGAAAGCTCACCTCGGTGGGCTTTTTTTTGTTTAAAAGAAATTGAGAGCAAAATGAAAATATTGCTTTTTTAGGTGAACTTTCCTATCTTCAACTCACCTTTTTTCTATTGATAACTAAAAATGCTTTTAAGTAATCTTGAATCTGTGCCAGGCCACACCATTACTCAACAACTCGATGTGGTGTATGGCAGTACGGTACGGAGTAAACATGTTGGCCGTGACTTTATGGCTGGACTGAAAAATATTGTGGGTGGTGAACTCAAGGGCTATACCGAACTGCTTGAAGAATCTCGCCAAGAAGCCATGAGCCGGATGATTAATAAAGCACGTGGCTTAGGCGCAAATGCGATTGTCGGTATTCGTTTTTCAACCTCGAATATTGCACAAGGTGCTTCTGAGCTGTTTGTATATGGCACTGCAGTACGTGTAGAAAATGCACAACAGGCAATTCCAGATCCATTTCCGACTCAAGGCTAAGTTATGGACGCTTTTATTTTTAAAGTCCTGATCTTTATAGTGCTCTTTTGTATTGGTTGGGGTTTCGGTCGTCATGCCGAACAAAAACATTTAAAAGAATTGGAAGCACAAGAAAAACGTTTATCTCATATTCGGATCGATAATAATCGCTTTAAAACCACCGACCGTCCGGGGCACTTGATTTCAAGCAATGTGGTGATTTCACATGATTATTTTAAGTATGTGATTGCCAATATTCAAAACTTTCTGGGTGGCCGTTTAAGCAGTTATGAAAGTATCGTTGAACGTGCTCGACGTGAAGCCGTAGTACGTTTAAAGCAAGAAGCTGAAAAAATGGGCGCAACTCAAATTATGGGGCTTCGCCTAAGTACAACTGAACTCGGTATGCAAGGCGGTATGATTGAAGTTTTTGCCTATGGCACGGCGATCTATCAATAAAAACCAAAAAAAATCAAGTCACTCTAAGTTCATAGCATTAGAGTGACTTTAAACCATGCCTAGATGAAAAACCTATTTCACTTTCATTTTACGAATCATCTTATACAGTGTTTTTGGCGATAATCGTGAAACCAGCACACCCAGTTTTTCTTTCGCTCCACCAACCACAATATATTCTTCACCGCGTTGTAACGATCTCACCACAATTTCAGCAAACTCATCAGCTTCTAGTCCATTTTCAATAGCTTCATCCTGATAGCCTTGTGGTTTACCTGCACCATTTAAGGCATTAAATGACACATTGGTTTTGATAAAGCCCGGGAAAATCACCGAAACCCCGACACCCTGTTCTGCCATTTCGGCACGCAGACTATTGGCCCACATATGAATTGCCGCTTTGGCAGCAGAATAAGACGCACGGTATTGCGTCCCCAATAAACCCGCCACACTCGAGACAAAAGCAATATGTCCGGATTTTTGCTGAATAAACGTTGGCAACACGGTCTTGGTCAAAAACACCTGAGAGAAATAATCTACTTCCATAATGGCACGTTCAGTTTGCATCGTGGTATCTGCAATGAGAGCGCGCTGACTCAACCCCGCATTGTTAATTAACCAGTCAATCCGCCCTTTTTGCTCAAGTACTTGTTCATAAGCATGGCGAACTTGCGTTTCATCGGTAATGTCGGCACAAATTGAAATATGTTGATCTGGATGCAGCAAAGATACACGAACTTTTTCCAGTTCTTCAAAGCGACGTGCGCTTAAAACCACTTGCGCTCCTTGCAAGGCAAATTCTTTCGCCAAAGCTTCGCCTAATCCAGAAGAAGCTCCTGTGATCCAGACCACTTTCCCCTCTAAATTTTCATTCCTTGCCATGTTGCTTCTGTCCTTAATTTTTAGGTATCGGTTTTTGATTTAAAAATAACATGAAATGATCAAAATACTGACTCATCGCAGGTGCATCATAAATTTTTCCTAATTTATCAAAGCGCTTATACCCCAATTGAGTGGTGAGATTAATCACGCCATTTAAAGTCTTGTCCACCACCACATTACATTTCAGCATTTTTTTCGGTTCACGCACCAAATGCGTCACCCCAGTATCGACCACTTGGGTAAAGGCTTTGAGTGCCGGTGAAACACATTGATCATTTCCTTCTTTCATCTGATCGACACAACCCAACAATTCAGCAGCCAATGCCGTATCAATCGGGTAATTCATAAAATGCTGACCATTTTGATCATAGAAACGTTCATACAAATAATTCACCATCGGCTTAAGACGATCATTGCCAAAAAATGAAACGGACCATGGCATATATTTTTGCGTTGTTTCCCGAATCTGTTGAATAATTTTTTCAGATTCGTTATCCCCGGTTTTATTTAAACGTGCCAATTGACCAAACACCTGATCTAAAATTTCACAGGCAATATCGGCTAGGTTTTCTCCGAGCGCCTTCGACTGGCTTTCTGTTTCCCCTGCATTCAATTTTTGATAAATCGATTCAAAACACAAATACGTTTCAGGCTTAATTTTTAAAGAAATCGAATAAGTCATTTAATATTGCTCCTTTTATCTTAGTTTTGGGATCAATGGTTCGTTCTTATCTTCAGTCTTATCATACGGGGTCTTTTAGAGACTGCCAATTGTCAAAAGTTTACATTCATCCAACATCCCTAATCCACATTTTTTTTTGCTACAATAGATCTAATTTTTCATCTACTTTTGATCTGTTTAGACTATGACTGATTCAGCGCAAAATATTGCTACAACCTACGATCCTACCGAGATCGAGAAAAAATGGTACAACACTTGGGAAGAGCGAGGCTACTTCAAGCCATCTCAAAAAGGTGATTCATTCTGTATTATGATTCCGCCACCAAACGTCACCGGTAGCTTGCACATGGGTCATGGTTTTAACAACGCCATTATGGATGCCTTGACGCGCTACAACCGTATGTCAGGTAAAAATACCTTATGGCAACCGGGTACAGACCATGCGGGTATCGCAACGCAGATGGTGGTTGAACGTCAACTCGGTGCAGAAGGCATCAGCCGTCATGACCTTGGCCGTGAAAAATTCATTGAAAAAGTCTGGGAATGGAAAGAACAATCTGGTGGCAACATTACCCGTCAAATTCGTCGTCTTGGTTCATCTGTAGACTGGTCGCGTGAACGCTTCACCATGGATGGAGGTCTTTCAAACGCGGTTAAAGAAGTGTTTGTAAAATTGCATGAAGAAGGCTTGATCTACCGTGGTAAACGTCTGGTTAACTGGGATCCAAAACTGCAAACTGCCCTGTCTGACTTAGAAGTTGAGTCTGATAAAGAAGAAGCAGGTTCATTGTGGCACTTCAAATATTTCTTTGAAGATAAATCACTGCGTACTCACGATGGCAAAGATCACATTGTTGTTGCGACAACTCGTCCTGAAACATTGTTAGGTGATACAGCCGTTGCAGTTGCACTTGATGATGAGCGTTATGCGGACTTGGTGGGTAAAAATATTATCCTACCAATTACCGGCCGTGCTGTTGCAATCGTTAAAGACGAATATGTAGACAAAGAATTCGGTACAGGCTGTGTAAAAATCACCCCTGCACACGACTTCAATGACTATGAAGTAGGTAAACGCTGTGAATTGCCTATCATCAACATCTTCAACAAAAATGCTGAAGTGCTGGCTGAGTTTGAATATATCGCAAAAGCCGGTGAGCAAATTTCTAAAACCATTGCTGCACCTGCGGAATATGTCGGTCTAGAACGTTTTGCTGCACGTAAAAAATTGGTTGAACAAGCTGAATCTGAAGGCTGGTTAGACCAAATTCAACCATATACGCTTAAACCACCTCGCGGTGACCGTTCAGGCGTGATCGTTGAGCCACTTTTAACAGACCAATGGTATGTAAAAATTGCACCGTTGGCTGAGCCTGCAATTAAAGCGGTTAAAGATGGCGAGATCAAATTCGTCCCTGAGCAATACAGCAACATGTACATGGCTTGGATGAACAACATTCAAGACTGGTGTATTTCACGTCAATTGTGGTGGGGTCACCGTATTCCTGCTTGGTACGACGTAGATGGCAACGTATTTGTGGGTCGTGACGAAGCGGAAGTTCGTGCAAAACACAACATCCCTGCTGATATTCAGTTGAATCAAGATGAAGACGTATTGGATACATGGTTCTCATCAGGTCTTTGGACGTTCTCAACTTTAGGTTGGACTGGCGATGCGGCGAAAGATAAAGAAAACTATTTCTTAAATACTTTCCACCCGACTGATGTATTGGTGACTGGTTTTGACATCATCTTCTTCTGGGTTGCCCGCATGATCATGATGACCATGCACTTCATGAAAAATGAAGATGGTACACCACAAGTTCCGTTTAAAACTGTGTATGTACATGGTTTGGTACGTGATGGTGAAGGTCAAAAAATGTCTAAATCTAAGGGGAACGTGCTTGACCCACTCGACTTGATTGACGGTGTGGACCTTGAAACTTTAGTACAAAAACGTACTACTGGTTTAATGAACCCGAAACAAGCATCGAAGATTGAAAAATCAACCCGTAAAGAATTCCCTGAAGGGATTCAATCTTACGGTACAGATGCGGTTCGTTTCACTTTCTGTGCGCTTGCCAATACAGGCCGTGACATTAAGTTCGATATGAAACGTGTTGAAGGCTACCGTAACTTTGCCAACAAAATCTGGAACGCTACCCGTTTCGTGATGATGAACATTGAAGGTCAAACGATTGGTACTGAAGTTCGTCAAGACCTTTGGGAATTGCCTGAGCAATGGATCGTCAGCCGTCTGCAAAAAGCTGAACTTGCTGTTCAGCAAGCCTTTGCAACCTACCGTTTAGACTTGGCTGCGCAAGCAATTTACGAGTTCATTTGGAATGAATACTGTGACTGGTATGTCGAACTGACGAAACCTGTTCTGAATGATGAAAACGTGTCTGAAGAGCGTAAGGCTGAAGTACGTCGTGTATTGTTAGCGGTAATGGAAGCATCTTTACGTTTGGCTCACCCGATCATGCCGTATTTGACTGAAGAAATCTGGCAAACACTTGCACCGAAGTTAAACATTTCGGGCGAAACAATCATGTTGGCACAGTACCCTGTTGCTGATGAAGCGAAAATCAATGAACAAGCTGAAGCCGATATGCAATGGCTTCAAGGTTTGATTGGTGCGGTGCGTAACATCCGTGGTGAGATGGGTCTAGGTAATGCTCGTTTGTTGCCTGTACTTCTTCAAAACACCACTGATGCTGAAAAAACACAGATTTCGCGTATTGAACCGTTGTTTAAAGCATTAGCAAAAGTTGAAAGCATTACCTTCCTTGCTGATGGCGAGCAACCGCCATTGTCTTCTTCATCTGTAGTCGGTCATGTGTCTGTATTCGTTCCAATGAAGGGTTTGATTGATCCTAAAGCGGAATTGGGTCGTCTACAAAAAGACTTCGACAAGGTTCAAAAACAGCATGACCAAATTGCCACTAAACTTGGCAATGAAGGTTTCGTAGCGAAAGCACCTGCTGCTGTGGTTGAAGGCGAAAAAGTGAAGCTTGCTGAGTTTGCTGACCAGTTAGCGAAAATTAAAGCGAATATGGAGCAGATTGCAGCGCTTTAATGCTGTAATTTGATTAAAAAATCCCCCTCTTTTGAGGTAATGCCAGTCAGTTAAGGATTTAAAAGTTAAAAAATAAGGTCAGTAAGACGTAAATTTAGCTCACTTTAAATCCAAATATAAGGAAATTTAGGGTAATAAATAACCCGGATTTCCTTAACTGATCAGCATTACTCTTTTGAGGGGATTTTTTATTTATTCATCGTCCCAATCAAAATCATCATCCAAATTGATACTTAAATAATCATCCACATAGCGAGTAAAAGTGAATTCGTGCAAGTTTTCATAAAAGGAAATTAGTTTATCTACTATTTGATTAACAATATTTTCTTGCTGCAATGTCAATTTAGGTAAATGTATATCATGGCGGCCACTTTCAGCGGCAAAAATATTACCTTGATCATATATTGCTTCTGTCTTATAATCGCCTTTAGCTAAATCATGATCAAAATACTGAGCGAATTTCTGCCAAGTCCATGCATCAATCAACTCATCTTCAGCTAATATTCTAAGTTCACCATACTTATCACAGACGATTCGATCGAATATACTTCTTTGACATTCTTCATCACCACGCTTTGCTAATTCCAACTCTATATCTGATGGATAATATGACAAACTGTATTCATACTCGTTCTCGTTAAAATCGCTCATATTAGAATAATCTTCATCAGAGCCAAATTCAAATAACTGCATCTGAGCAGGAAAGCTTCCTAAATCTGCAGCTATTTCCAAATATTTTAAATAGTTCTCTTTATATTCATCATTTCGTTCTTTTTCTTTAATAAAATTGTCTAAGCTTGATTTCCAAGTTGGGCTAATTTCTTTACCTTGCAAATATCTATGATAAAGATAATTCATATCTTTATTCTGCTTATCAAAATCACTTGCACAATCACTATAAAATTGCGCTATCAAATATGGATAAATAGAAAACTCAGGAAACTCTGAAAAGGTTTTTCTTAGGCGATCTAGAACATTATTACGTAAGGATTCGTCATCAAGGGCTTCTTGAACAAGCTTACTCATTTCCTCAGTTGTTAAATGTAAAAAATGATGATCTAAAATATTTTTTTGAATAATTGGGGCTACCGCCAGTGAGATTTTCAATTCCTTACAACGCTTTTCAAACAACTCTGTATTCAATTGATCATCAATTGAATCTATAAAAATTGGGAAAGAACTTAGTTTTAAACTATTAAATGTTTTAAAACCCAAAAGTGCTGCAACTATTTCCTTTATATGAGAACGTTTGATTTCTATATTATGAGATTTAATGGCTTGCTGAATGTCAAAAGCCAATGTGCTAATAGTAGACATGTTTATCCTTAAAATTGTTTCTTAGAATCAAATTTGGACACACGTTTAAGCTATTTGAATCTAATAACGAAACATAATAAAGAAAACATTAAAGGATATTAATTATTCAATATAAAAATTGATTTTTGACTTTTTTTACTCGTGTGTAAGTAAGGTGGACACCTACGTTTAATAATAACAACCAAAATTTAAAATTCAAGTTATTTATAATTATCTAATTTTCCTAACTCCCATCCAACTCAATCACCAAGCCAACTTCATGACAGTAAAAATCCACAATATATGGTTTGATCACATGCTGACGACGAAATTTAAGATTCATAAAACGATTGTTACGTAAAAGTTGCCATATTAAGTTTTCTGCATCGGTGGCGGTGTGGCGCATGGATTTAGCGAATTCTAATAATGCAGGGTCAATTTTCATTTTTCTCTTAATTTTATTGTAATTATACTATACGCAATGAAGTTCCCTCTCCTGAGCAAGTTTTAAAGCACTGCTTTAAAACGAAGCGCAAGTGATGAGCAGCACTGCTACGCAAGGGAGAGGTAAACTATAAGACTTGATGCCCCAACAACATCCTCAACCCACTTTCATTCCTCATATAACTTAATCTCTGCTTTTCCACTTTTACTTGCTGCTTTAAAGCCGAAGTATCTGCATCAATCTGCTTATACAAGTCCTCAATTTTCAGCTTGCCTTTCGACTTCTGTACGGTAATTTTCGCGCTTTCCGACCAGACCAAAGCATCAATCAGATCATCAATTTGGCTTTGCAGTTTCTGACATTGCGCATCCAGCGCCATTTTATAAAATTTGACCTGCTCAGCACCTAAACCCTTTTGCGAACTGCTTTGACTCGACTCAACCTGCAACTGTAATTTCAGCAGATAAAATAAATCCTGCTGTTCATAGGCTTCATTGACGCGCTGGAATAATTCTGTTTTTTCTATTTTTTTTGCTTCATCGGGTTCACGGTCAGGGTGAATACTGGCGGCAATTTTTAAATACACCGTTTTCAGTGACTGCTCGACTAGCTTCTCTGCTTTTTCCCGCTTTTCTTGCTGACGTTTCAGTTTGGCTTGTTCGCGTACTTGACTGTACTGCTCAGAACTCCAATCACTGCTCTCCCACTGTAGATTTTCCCTATCCGCGGTTTTATCCATTTTGTTGGGATCATGCAACGTGTCATTCACATTTAAATACTCAAGATTAGAGTTAATTTTCTTTTTGCTTTTCTTATTATGTTCATACTCAGCCGTTTGCTGATAATACACATACAGCTCATTTACTTTTTGCAGTTGCTGGAAGTTCAGCAGTTTTGAAGTTTTCAGCATTTTAGCTAGAGCATGAATTTTATCTTCTAACTGTGCGGTATCAGCTTTATTAAACTCATATTGACTGAGGCCATTCCATAACTGTTCTAATTGCTTGAACAATACTTCATGCAGTTCCGTATACACAGGCATAAAGTGTTTGCAGCTATACGTCTGGATTTCCGATTGTGCATTTTCCCAGGCCGCCAGTTCCCGTTTCAGATGTTCAATTTGATCAATTAAACGATTCAGCTTTTTTTCAGGTGTAGAAAGCTCAATATTCGACTGAACCGTGGTTTTTAAATCAAATGACATAGAGAAAAATAAAGTGACAAAAAACAAGTATAGCTGAAATTCCGCGACACATTTCTATGTAAAGCATATGGCTGAATCGCCCTAAAAACCCATCATGAAATCTATTGATAAAGCATGCCTTCTCATCAAGAGAAAACTCTCTAGACTTCTAAAGATCAAACACAAATTTTTCAGATTTTTCGATGTTATTTGTTTATAAAAATTAGTTTGTTATCTTTCAAAAAAGTTTGATTATTCAACAAAATTCCAAATCTCTAAAATGAGCCAAATTGTTCATTTTTTGCTGGAATATATTGCATGGAAGTTCAACAACGCCGCCTGACACCTCAGGACAAACGAACACTTGGATTGTCCTCTTTAGGTGGTGCACTCGAATTTTACGATTTCGTGATTTATGTATTTTACGCAAAAATCATTTCTGAACTGTTTTTCCCCACAGGACTCAGTCCATTTTGGGCCATGTTGAACACTTATGGAATTTTTGCTGCAGGTTATTTCTTCCGCCCACTCGGTGGCGTGGTCATGGCACATTTCGGTGATTTGGTCGGTCGTAAACGCTTGTTTAGTTTATCGATCTTACTGATGGCGCTGCCAACCTTAATGATTGGGATCATGCCAACCTTTGAAAGTATTGGCTATGCTGCACCTTTATTACTCTTACTCATGCGCGTTGTACAAGGAATCGCCATTGGTGGTGAAATTCCAGCAGCATGGACTTTTGTCTCCGAGCATGTGCCTGAGCAGAAAATCGGTCTGGCCAATGGCTTACTTACCGCAGGGCTTTCCCTCGGGATTTTACTCGGTGCGCTGATGTCCTTGTTCATCTCACTGCAATTTAGTGAGGCTGAAATTCATGATTGGGCATGGCGTATTCCATTTATTGTCGGTGGGATTTTTGGCTTTGTGGCCTTGTATTTACGCAGTTATTTAAAAGAAACGCCGGTCTTTAAAGCCATGCAAGAGAAAAAGCAATTAGCCAAAGAACTGCCTGTCAAACAAGTATTACAACAGCATAAAACCGCCGTGATGATTGGTATGCTGTTTACTTGGTTCTTAACCGGCTGCGTGGTCGTGCTGATTTTAGCTATGCCTAATTTATTGACTGGCGCTTTTGGTTTTGAACGTGCCTATGCCTTTAAAATGCAAAGTGCGGCAATTGTTATGCAAATGATCGGCTGTATTGTTGCAGGCCTATTGGCCGATCGTTTTGGCGCAGGCAAAGTCATGCTCGCTGGTTCATTATTGGTGGCGGCCCTTGCCGGTGTGTTTTATAACAGTCTTGGTCATGCCGCACATGTAACGGTGTTTGGACTGTATATGCTGCTCGGTTTGGCATCTGGAACGGTCGGTATGGTGTCTTATAGTATGGTGAAAATGTTCCCTGCACAGATTCGTTTTTCGGGCATTTCATTTTCTTATAATTTGGCCTATGCCATTGCAGGCGGGATCACTTTGCCGTTAGTGCAATGGTTAAGTTTATATAGCAATATTGGTGCATTGTATTATGTTTGGGCAGTCTGCTTGGTGACCTTCTTTACTGCAATGCTCTACCGTCAACGTTTTGAAAAGCCATCTACTCCACGATAATGAATCATATATAATTCAAAGCTTAAAAAAGCGCTCAACTGACTGGCATTAGTCAATTGAGCGCTTTTTAATCAAAAAAATTTAAGCTATTTTTACATCCGATTGAGCATCAAGCTTGTAAATTTTTACGCAACTCTTCTTCCACAATTTCAATTTCCAATTGGCTAAAGCGGCGAATTTCCCCTTCGGCATGTTTTTCCAGTAAAGCACCAATCAATGGCACTTTGACTTTGACCGTCCAATCCAAATTAAAACTTACCTTTGATGTATCTCCAGTGACACAACGTTTACAGCTAGCTTCCAGTGGTAAATTAGGATCAAGTTTTACATCTGAGGTTAAAGCTGCCAAATTGCTGATATCGGTCCGTTGTAAACGAAACGCATCTTTTAACAGTTTTTTCGCAATGTCTGGAATGTTTACATCCAAGTTATAGGCACGTTTTAAGGTGTAGATATCGCCATCTTTTTTCGATTCTAAAATTTCTAAATTTTCACCCGGAATCCGTTTGCATACAGCTTCATGTAAAGAAATATCGGCTGAAAGTCGTTTAAATTCCTCAAGCGAAACGCCGTGAATGGTGGCATTAACGGTAAATTGGTGTGCCATGCTTATGATCCTTAAAATATTGGTTTTATTGTTTTAGGTTGCCAAATTTTACAGCGAATAATGCTGAAAAAGTGGATTTAATCTCAAATTATGCGATCTGTCATTGACTTTAAAATGGATGATTTTCTAACTTTTGTCATAAGCATTAGGTATTTTAGCCACGCCTGATCTTTAGACTTAGAAAATTCAATCAGTACATGGATATACATGCCGTTGTCCATGCCGATCCCGATGATGCATTTGTAGCACACGGCCATAATCAATCAATAAGGATTGGTCTTTATACGCAATCTGAATGCAGTATTCTTCAGCGCCATCATCCAAACCACTGACGCTACAGATCGTTCCTTGCGGAAAACCTTTTAGCCAATCAGCAGCATAAACATCAGCAATTTCATCAAAAAAGAAATAGCGCTCGGGCTGGGAACATAACAAGCTGACATGACGATCAAAACGGATTTTCTGCGCCATCACAAAGTCAATCAGCATGCCAGTCTCCTATTTTCATACCCACTCAGATGATTCGATATTTAACTGATAACTCAGAACATGTAAATAAAAGATGGTTAATTCCTACAACCCTTTGATCACCTGTTGCAGTTGTTTATTCTTCACTTGCGTCCATTGCCACCAACCAAACGCCGCGAGTCCAACAAAACCTGCATACAACGCAGCGGTCAGGAAAAGGTCTTTGTAAATAAACATCCCAACATAGACAATATCAACAAAGACCCACAGCACCCATGTAGCAATGTGTTTACGACTGGTCCAATAGGTCGCCAATAAACTAAACGCAGCCAGCTGCGCATCCAATAACGGTACAGCGGCATCGGTAAAATGCTTTAAGCTTAGACCAAAAATGATGCCGCCAATGGCAGCCAGTGTCATTTGCATCATCACCAATCGTGGTGCAATAGGCTCAATCCGAATTTCATGGTCTTGCTGTTTGCCTTTGAGCCAGTGATAGAAGCCATAGAAATTCACCACCACAAAGAAAAATTGCAGAATGGTCTCGCCATACAACTTATAGGTATAAAACAAATAGGCATACAGCAGAAATGCTGCGAAATTAAACCACCAGCACCACATATTACGTTTAATGGTGAGAGTGACACCGATTAAACTGATCAAGACTGCAAAAATTTCTAAGTTCGACATGGCGCTATGTGCCTGAAAAAAAGCTGCCGCTATTATGAAAAAACTGGACTAAAGGCAAGTGATATTGACAGTATTTTGCCATGTCTTCGCAATCTACAAAAAACTATGTCTGATTCAATTCAATCTAAATGAACATCCCAGTTTTGACAGTTTTCAAACAATCGTTTAAAAATTGAATAAACGTCGAAGGAATAATCAAAATGTCAGAACAACAAGGACGCGTCAGCCGTGAAATTCGAGGCCATCTGTATTTGATTGGACTTGACCGTGCAGAAAAGCGAAATGCGTTTGATAGTCACCTGATTCAAGATTTATCGTTGGCCTTAACTGAATATGAAGACGACCCGTCACTGCGCTGTGCGGTGATCTTTGCCCATGGCGAACACTTTACTGCGGGGCTGGATTTAGTTGAATTACAACCGAAATTATCCAGTGGTGTGTTTGATTTTCCAGAGACCCAAATTAACCCTTGGGGCACGACTTCACGACAACGGAAAAAACCAGTTGTGGTCGCGGTACAAGGTTTTTGTTTTACCGCAGGGATTGAACTGATGTTGAATGCAGATCTTGTGGTGGCACATGCCGATGCCCAGTTTGCACAGATGGAAGTTCAACGTGGGATTCTCCCTTTTGGCGGTGCAACCGTGCGCTTCGTACAAACTGCAGGCTGGCATAAAGCCATGCGCTATTTACTGACCGGTGATCGTTTCGATGCACAGACCGCACTGGAAATGAATTTAATTACGGAAATTTCAGCTCAAGCGCCACTTGAGCGCGCCCTAGTATTCGCCGAAGCCATTGCCCAAGCCGCGCCGCTTGCGGTGCAGGCTACCCTAGCCTCTGCTCAAGAAGGTATTGCCCAAGGTTCTAGTTATGCTTTCGAGCATCTCAGTCAACATTTACAACCGCTGCTGCATACACAGGATGTACAAGAAGGTGTGATGGCGATGTTACAACGTCGTGCACCAAATTTTCAGGGAAAATAAGGATGAATCAGACTATTTCGAAACAAGCACAACCCAAAGATAAAGCCATCCATGTTGCACAAGGTGCATCACCGCATACTTTGCATGGCTTTTCTGCCCAAGCAGTAAATTTCCCTGCAACAGATGGTTATCGTCTTTCTGGGATTCAATACACACCGAAGGCAGAGGTAAAAGCCAGTATTGTAGTCTCAAGTGCGACCGGCGTTCCGCTACAATTTTATCGTCGTTTTGCCGAATATGTTGCATGTTTGGGCTATCAAGTGCTGACTTTTGATTATCGAGGTGTTGGACAATCTGCCCCGCCAAAGCTCAAAGGCTTCAAAATGTCGTATTTGGATTGGGGACGTTATGACCTTTCGGGTGCAATTGAGTTTGCTCAACAAACTAGGCTTAAAACCTTTGTGGTTGGTCATTCCTATGGTGGGCAGGCGTTAGGACTCACCTCAAATCATCAGCTGGTTACTGCAATGTGCTGCTTTGGCACAGGTGCAGGTTGGCATGGCTATATGCCTTTCAAAGAGAAAATGAAAGTTCATGTCATGTGGAACTTAATTTTTCCACCAATGGTTGCGCTCAAAGGTTATTTACCGTGGAGCAAATTCAATATGGGTGCCGACCTACCCATCGATGTGTATAGGCAATGGCGTCGATGGTGTAAAAATCCCACTTACTTTTTTGCTGATCCTGAGCTGAGTGAATTAACCGAGCAATATGCACAAGTCCAAACCCCGATTTATGCCGTGTCAGCACTGGACGATGACTGGGCACTTCCGAACTCCCGACATGCCTTTATGCAACATTACAGCCAAGCGCCCATGCATTATCAAAATATTGAGGCACAAGCGTATGGATTACAGCACATTGGTCATATGGGCTATTTTCGTAAAGGTTCAGAAGCAATTTGGGATCATATTTTAATGACTTTTGATGATTTTATTAATTAATACAATAGTTTGAGCGTTGAATGTAAGCACGTAAAAATTTCCAAAAATACGTGCTGCTCCAATCTGCTCAGTTTTTTAAATGGCTATACGCTTATAGCATGAGAAAACTGGTAGATATTCATGGAGTTTCTAAAATTAGATTTATCTTATGATTATCTCACTCAACCAAGATGCTTTAATGATGGATTAGCTGGCAGACTCTTGATATTTATATTCTAGTTTATGTTCTTCGCCAAAACGGTCTACATGAGTATAAAACTCGCCGTAACGCCCAACATAATATTCTAAAGATTGATGATAGAAATTCCAGTAAATTGACCACTCGCCCAGCTCTAACTGGCGAATTTGGGTCTTACAATTGACTGGCATTTTTCTTAAAAAATCTGCCTGTAACTGCTCTGCCGCCGCTTGCGAATTTAAGTTATATTTTTGCTGAAAAAAAATCGCGGCAATATCATCAAAGAGTTGTTGTTCATATTCGTCCACCTCAACCGTTGGTAAGATTTCACGGTGGTCAGAGACTTGATCGGTGTTGAGTGAAACACCACCTACGCGTTCAGGTGCTTGATAACGAATATATTTTTTGCGATATTTTTCTGTTTTTAAAATTTTCTTGGCAACCACGCCCACAGCACAAAGTATAATTACCACACAAAATAAAATGAGAAAATTGACCATCAGTTCAACCTATTGATTTCCATCTACTGGCTTAGACCGACTGCTTAACGCATTCTGTCTTAGATATTTATCAAGAGTTAATATAACGCAATATTGTTCAAATTTCACCCAATACAGCTTCAGCTCAGCAGATTCGGACAGATTCCCCTGTTAAAGTATTTCAAATTATTACGTCAAGACTTTCAACACCACATCCGTTTAAATATCTCAGTTATTTTATGCTTTCAACCCATCTATTCAAAAAATGAAAAAATTGTGTTTACATATCACGACCTCTTTAAAAAAAGACCAGATTGTAAATTTTGAAACAAGATAGATATACAACTTCAACTCAAACTGGAAAATCCTTCAAAACTACATAAAAAGCAACAATAAGCCTCTTTAAGCACAGCGCATAATCTTTTGAAATGGCAAGCTGTTCAGTTTTTTATAAAAAGAAGAAATTATGATTCGCGAAGCACAAATTCAGGATATCCCTGAAATTATTCACGTCATTCACAACAGTATTCGTTCATGTATTCAGGACCATCAGCGCAATGAAAGTGTAATTCAAACTTGGCTGGAAGAAGCCAATCACGCCAACATTATGATGTGGATGCTATATAACGAAAGTTGGGTCTATCTCAGTGACAATCGCGTAGTTGGCTTTCTTTTGGTCACAGATGGTGGGAAAATTCTGCTAAATTACATCTGCCCAGAACGTCAGTTTGAGGGTATTGGTAAAACACTTCTGATGCATATGTTGCACTATTTCCGTGAAAAAAATATTACCGAAATTCACTTAGAAAGTACCTATACAGCGCTACCCTTCTATCAAAAATATGGCTTTGTTGCCCACACCGAATTTGAACATGAGCCGACCAAGTTAAAACTGGTCAAGCCACTGAGCTCATCTTGATATTGAAAATCGATAATCCAACCATCGCTTAAGATTGTAGTTGATCTCGTCCTGCCTGTTTTGCCAAGTACAGATATTGGTCTGCACTTTTCATCAGTTCTTCAATATTGTCAAAATCATGCTGCTTATCCATCCAGGCCATGCCCATACTTAAGGTCACATAATTTTTGTCATCACCCCGATTAACGTGTTCCAGTTGCTCATGACGAATGGCTTCAAGTACCAATTGCAGTTGTTCTTTGGCAATCGCATAGGGAACATCATGCAATAAGATGGCAAATTCCTCTCCCCCATAGCGCGCCACATAAGCCGAATCTGGCAAAGTTTGCTGCATAATCTGCACAATCCTTTGCAAGATAAAATCACCCTTTAAATGTCCATAATGGTCGTTATAATTTTTAAAATAATCCACATCCAGCATTGCAAAAATCAAGGTGCGATGAGTATGAAAGCGAATTTCTGTATATAAACGCTGAATTTCGGCATTTAAAGCTCGTCTGTTAAATGCCCCTGTTAATGCATCGATTCGAATCTGTAATTCAAGTTTTTCATTCAAATCATATAGTTGTTCTGTACGCTCTTTAACTTTCTGATCAAGCGAGCTATTGAGTTCCCAGAGACGGTTATTTAATTGTTCGGTATACATGGATTGCTGCGCATAATGGTACGACTGCTGAAACATAATTAATAAAGCATACAGACTGGTCGAAATAAACGATAAATTGACTGAATCAATAATATTCATCATCAATAAAAAATCATTTAAAAATGTAATGCACAGAAAAATAACCGCAATTAGGTTTAATTTTGAATAGGGTTCTTTCTTTTTCAGGGTTAAATAGAAACCATAAGCAAAATTAATTAAAATAGGAACAGCATAGGCAAAGCTGTATGTCGCTAAAGGTTGAAAAATTTCAGGCGCAGCAACCAAGGTCACAGAGATGTTGAGTGACAACAGCAACATCGCGATCCAGTAATTCAGTGTAAATAAATAACGACGACTCAATAAATGGATATAGCTTAAAAAGAAGATCGATACTAAATAGGTAAATAAATACTGAAGTCGTGTGCCCCATAACCAATTAATATCGGTAAAAATCGTATAGGCATAAGGTGCAGAAAATACATTATGAAAGGCCAAGAAAAAAATAAATAACCCAAAGACAAAATTACTTCGGCTATTGCGGCCTCTTAGTCCTCGAAAAATGGAAAATAAGATGGTAAATAAACCCACACCAAATACGGCACCAGAGACCATACCGATGCTCATCATTTGCCTTTGGAATTGGCGATTCACTGTTTTTGCCAAACCAATACGCATCGGGTTTTCAAACCCACCATGTAGATGATTAAAACTGGAGACTTGAATCGTTAAGGTAAAATATTCATCTTGTGCCACAAAGTAGGCAATACGCGGTGCATTTTCAGTTTTTTGTTCTGCTTCTGTTTTACCCACCTCTCCCAAGCGTACCAGCATATCCCCGTTTAAATACATTCGGTATGCCCCATATTGATTGGGGATTAAAATACCAATCCGACGTCCGATAAATTGTTTCGGAATTTGAAAATGGCCAGTAAATGTCCCATAGCCTTGATTTTCACCAGTAAGAGCTTTGAAAGAGGTCGGTAAGATGGCATGTTCACCCACCAGCACAGCGCTGGATTGGGTTAACAACTGCTTGGGATAAAATAACCATTGCCCTTGAAGTAGGCTCGTGCTGTCCTCAGTGAAAGAAATGGGGTTAACTTCACTTTGATGTTTTAAATAAAAGGATTTCGGCGCCGTCTCATACTGCGCTTGAGCAGCGGGCAAACCGAGTATGAAGCTAAAAATGAAGACTGAAAAAAACCAAATTAAAAATTTGGTACGTAGCAAATGAAAGAACAACGGCTCATATTCCCTGCATTGAAGCTCGAGTATCTGCTCTAATCTACGCAAAAAAGTAGAAATAACCAAATATTATTTTAGTAAATTGATCATTAACATCCATGTGAATGATCCTAGGTAGACAACGCAATTAGTCACGCGTTTTTACATCATATAATTCAATTTCAAAAATTAAATTTGAGTTGGCTGGAATGATATTACCCATTTTACGTTCACCATATGCAAGGTGTGATGGCACGATCAATTTACGTTTACCGCCAACTTTCATCCCCATAATCCCTTGGTCCCAGCCTTTAATCACGCGGCCTGTACCAATCACCGTTTCAAAGTAATTGCCACGATCTAAAGATGAATCAAATTTTGTGCCGTCTTCTAACCAACCAGTGTAGTGTGTGGTAATCAATGCGCCTTTTACCGCCTCTTTACCTTCACCAACCACCAAATCAATAATTTCTAATTCTTTCGTCATTGCTATAAACCTCAAATACCGCAATCAAATACAATGCTATTATAAACAGGATTGCTTTGGATGCCGTAGTAAATACGCTGTTAAAAATTGAGCTCCAAAATATCCTGATCATTCAGTAGATATTGAGTTAATTTTCTATGGTTTGTCGCAGAGCCAATTAAGATCCAGCGCCCACTGATTTTATGTTCAGTTTTATGTTGCACACTACGAACCACTTGCATTTGATAGGTTTTAAACAGCTCTTCATAGTCATCCAGCGTTTGTTGTCGAAAGTGACAAACGATACGATAACTACGTGCTTGGTTTTTCGCTTCAATCCACGCTTGAATATAAATCAAAACAATTAAAACGATCAGCACAATCACCGTACCAATCAAGCTCAGCATGACATAGCCCGCTCCCGCAGCCATGCCTAAGGCAGCGGTCATCCAAATGGTGGTTGCGGTGGTAATGCCTGAAATTCGATTTTCATCTTTAAAAATTACCCCCGCACCCAAAAAACCGAGGCCAGTCAAAATATTGGCCGCAATTCGGTCATGACTATCCACGCCTATACGTAGCGATAAGATGGTAAATAAACATGAACTTAAACTGACCATAATCATGGTGCGCAGACCAGCCGACTTACTCCGGTACTCACGTTCTGCACCAATGACAGCGCCAATCATTAGCGCCACAAATAACAAATAAAAATCTGGGTACATCGGCAACTCCCCATCTTTAAAATTCTTCTCATTGTTTGTAGATATACCGAATTTTATAGTCAGGATGCAAGTCTGAACTCACATCCATTTTCAAGCTGAAAAAATAGTGATCCGTTGAAACTTATTGTAATTGCGTCCATTCAATCACGGCTTGAGCTTTATCGCCAATTAACGTCCATTCCCCATCCATTACATTTAACTGTAAAGACATGGTTCTTTCGCACAATTCTTGAATTGCCGCAGTAGACGCTTCTGACAATTGCCACACTTCTACATTTTTCAAAGTTTTGAGTTTGCTATTGCGTTTGTACCATTCATCGACCGAAGAGCCATAAGTCACAATCGCCACTTGGGCACAACGTGCGCTGGCCTTTTTCACTTTGTCTTCATCTGGACAACCAACTTCGATCCACTTCACCAGCTGACCGGTTAAATCTTTTTCCCACAATGCAGGTTCATCGGTTTCAAACAAATCTTTGGTAAATTCCAATGCTTCATCGGCATATCGTGCATAGGCCAATACGCGCACCATTAAACGTTCAATGGTTTCAGAAGGATGGAGTGCCATGGTCAATTGGTAGTCACCATATTGGTGTACATCCATATTGGCAATGTTCAAATCTGCTTTATAAATTGTAGCTTTAAGCGCCATGTGAAAGTCCTCAAATTTGGCGCCTAGCATATAAGATTTAGCCCACTTTTGCTGCCTTGTTTTGCTTATTTATCAGCATCGATGCGGCATTGCATCAGTTGATTTTCAAATTCGAGCCATTCACGTTCAGATTGGTAGATAATTTCAACACGGTTATCAATCCCTTCCTCACCGCTTTGATAGTTAAATTGTTCAGGGTTGAAATTAAAGGTTTTCCAGCCTTGGTTGGTATGAAAAATTCCTTTGATCCGCAGCCAGTTTTTTTGTTCACACAGCAGATCAAGTAAATCAAAAAAGTCGAAAATCCAACGCTTCGGCAACTTCCAACCCGCCACACTATAACCCTGAGCCGATTCGACATAATGATAAGGCAATTGTTTAATTTCTGCGGGTGCTGTTCCAACTTGCTGTTGTTGAGTCCGTAGCAAAGGTTGAATTTTTCGTGGACTGCCCTGATACAGCAGATCAATCTGTTTTAATGCAAGCTCGCCATTTTCACTTTGCAACCAAAGCTGTTGATACGGTAAATAAGCATGTTGTAATTGTTTAAGTGCAACTTGGTCTGCTTCAGTCATCGTATCAGTATGTGAAACGACAATAATCTGCGCCGCTTTTAACTGATCTGCATAGAGGTTTTGCTCCGTCCAATCGGGATCATGTAAGCGCGATCCATCAACCACCGTCACCAATGCACGCATGGATAAATGCGGATGCCAATGCGGCTCGGTCAACTGTTCCAATAGCTGTCCCGGATGCCCTAAGCCAGTTGGCTCGATAAATAAACGGTCTGGCTTTACTTCCGACAATAAACGCGACAAGGCAATTTGCATCGGCAGCTGACTACTGCAACATAAACAACCACCCAGCAATTCCTTCACAGCAAAACCATGATCTTGCGGCAACATTTGCTGATCGACCCCAATTTGTCCAAACTCATTCATCAGCACAGCCCACGTTTCATCTGCTGGTTTTTGCAATAAAAGTTGCTTGAGCAAAGTGGTTTTACCCGCACCTAAAAAACCAGAAATAATATGAACAGGAATTGCACCATGTGCGGAGACTAATTTCAAAACAAACTCACTCAAAGAAAAAGACAAATGGTTGTTGGCATCACCTTAATGATTTCAAAACTGCCCTGCAAGTCTTCACTGAAAATATAACCTTGGCATTATCCATTCAACGAAATATACAGTACCCACTCTACTTAAGGCTCACGACCAAATTCGCTTTTTCTACATATAAAGTCACACTTTTTTGACTGATTTGACTGCATGTAAAGTAAAAACTGTCATATCGAAAAGAATCCTTACATTTGCATATGAGAGCCTCAAGGCAATACTCTGTATTTTTCGACTGCTGTGTAATCAGCCTGTAAAGCATGGATGAATCATGAAGAAGGACCAGGGATTTTTCTGTTATTTTTAGATGAATAATGCAGTAAATATTTACACATAAAAAACATTTCCTGCCGTGTTGTCTTATTCAAGTTAAGCGCTGTGTTTCTCTTTGTTGCTCGCATTGATCCCTTCGTTTTCTCGTTTTAGCATGAGTTCTCTTCTGCTGGATGTGATGATCCATCAGAAGATTAACTAAAATATATAAGGATGCCTAAAATGAAATTAACTCAAATTTTACTTGCTTCTACTCTCGCTGCTGCCGCTGCAACAAGTTTTGCTGCCAGCAAAGATAAACAGGAAACACCTGAACAAGAGAAAGTGGTGGTCAATACCCAAGAGCAACCCGCAACTGAAACTACGGCAATAGATGGTGCAACACCAGCGCAACCGACTGTAGAAGCCGCGGCTGAAAGTTCTGCTCCGGCTCAACCTACACAATAGTTATTGTTCTTTCGACAATTATTGTCTCCTCTACTTCACCTCGGTTAGATTCATAGAGGACTGCGACTCAGCATTCACCCCCTAAATGAATGTTGTGCTCCATGGATTTAACCCGCCAGATCATTGATGCAATGATCTGGCTTTTTTATACATAATGGCTATCAATAATAGATATTAGTGATCGATAAATCATTCAAAATGATCGATAAACTATATATAAAATAATAAATATTAATGACTTAAAATACAGCACAGTAAAAAACTCAGGAATTACATTCATCGTTGCGACTTATGCATAGCTTGTTCAAGTACCCCCCTTCAGCCTTAATAGAGACATATGTGAAGTGATCGGATGTTTACGCATGAGCAATAAAGCAAATTACACAACGGAAGTTGCCATTTTAGGTGCTGGTCCTGTTGGTCTAACCATTGCCAACTACTTAAGTAAGCAAGGTGTACAAGTCACGGTGATTGAACAACTGGATAATCTGATTGACTACCCACGTGCAATTGGGATTGATGATGAATCTTTACGTACCATCCAATCTTTAGGTTTAGTGGATCAAGTGCTACCGCATACTACACCGAACCACGCGATGCGCTTTTTAACCCCTAAAGGTCGTTGCTTTGCCGATATTCAACCGCTCACTCGTGAATTTGGTTTCTCTCGTCGTAATGCATTTATCCAGCCGCAGGTTGATAATGTGCTCCTACAAGGTTTAAGCCAATACAACAAAACCCAAGTTTTATTTTCTCGTCAATTGGCTGAATTCCACCAAAATACCTATGGAGTAACGCTTAATATTCAAGACAAAAACGGCCAGCAAGAAACGGTCAAAGCACAGTACTTGATCGCATGTGATGGCGGTAACTCTGTTGTTCGTCGTAGCCTAAATATTGGTTTCGATGGTAAAACTGCGCCGAATCAATGGATCGTCATTGATATTGATAATGACCCATTAGCAACGCCACATATTTACCTATGTTGTGACCCTGTACGTCCTTATGTCTCTGCCGCGCTTCCTCATGGTATTCGTCGTTTCGAGTTCATGGTTATGCCGGGCGAAACGCAAGAAGAACTGAGTAAACCTGAAAACATTGCAAAACTTTTGTCTAAAGTGCTGCCAACTACGGATGGCATTGAAGTGATTCGTCAACGTGTTTATACACACAACGCTCGGATTGCCGATAAATTCCGTGTAGATCGTATTTTACTGGCCGGTGATGCTGCGCACATTATGCCAGTATGGCAAGGTCAAGGTTATAACAGTGGGATGCGCGATGCTTTCAACCTTGCATGGAAAGTGGCTCTGGTGGTACAAGGCAAAGCGGGGCCTGAACTTTTAGACACTTACCAAGTAGAACGTAAAGACCATGCCAAAGCCATGATTGACCTTTCCGTGATGGCAGGCCACGTACTTGCGCCACCGAAAAAATGGCAAGGTTTGGTTCGTGATGGTATTGCCTATGCATTGAACTACATCAAGCCGATTAAACAATACTTATTGGAAATGCGTTTTAAACCTATGCCGAAATATAACGACGGCGCATTGGTCAACAGCGGTACTAAAGATTCTCCTGTCGGTAAAATGTTTATCCAACCGCAGGTACAACTTGAATCTGGTGAAAGCGTTTTACTGGATGAAGTGATTGGCAATGACTTTGCCATCATTGCTTGGGGCGTAGATCCCAAATGGGGTCTATCTGCAACGACCATGCAAAAATGGCAAAAACTTGGTGTGAAATTTATTCAAGTGATCCCTGCCGTGCAACTGAGCAATGAAAAACGTGCGAAGTATGACAACGTGATCACTATTGGTGATATTGGGACAGATATTCGTAGTTGGTTCGGTAAAACCTCTGAATCTGTAGTGATTTTACGTCCAGACCGTTTTGTAGCTGCAATTGCCATTCCACAAACGTTGGACAGCATCAGCCAACAATTGTTTGCAAAATTACACGCAAAATAATCCACTAAATCTATCTCCCTCTTCCCAAAAAACCACGCGAAAGGCGTGGTTTTTTATCATGTGTAAAAGTTTAAATAGCTTGAAACCATGACACATCTTTGACTGATTCACGTCGCTGAATACATTAAATAAAAGGCTTAAATTCATCTAAATATGGCAATATTTTGAATGAAATCGCATACATCATCCAATAGGCCAAATATAAATCAGCTGCGGTAATTTTCTCGCCCAATAAATACGGTTTTGCCTGCTTAAGTCCTGCCTTTATAAAATCAAGCAAGATGGTTTCATTACCAAAACTTAAGCTTCCACGCTTTTCTTCTATTTGTTCTAGACTTAGCTCCACACTTTTCATGTCCATATATTCAGTCAGCGGCCCATGACAGAACAAAAACCAGAAACCATTTTAAATCCCCAAGTGAATCCCGCAGAAGCGTCACGCAGCATGGTGCGTGAAGCTCATATTCTGTTCCAAGCCAAAGATGTGGTGAAAACTGCCTTAGAGATTGAGAAACTCAGTTTAGCGTCTGGTGGTTTTTTAAAGCAGAAAAATATCGATTTTGCTGTGCGAGAAAGTACCTCACATCCTATTGCAGATGGCAAAATTAAAATCTTTGAAAAGGTCGAACCGCAAGCGGAAATGATTGTCCGTATTCCGAGTGAAAAAGCAGCTCAGTTTGTCAATCAACTCTTGCCGCTCATGCACTTTTTAAATCGGCAGCAGTACACAGCAAAACGCTATGAATTGAAGCTACTTGAAGAAAAAATCGGTCAGACTCAATCTGTACCCGATCATGCGCCATCTGCTCAACTTAATGACATTTCACGTTTAACCCGTCTAGAAGTGCAAGACCGCGTGCGCTACAGCACCATCGTCATTGGTTTTAACCAACCTGCCACGGTTCGTGAACATCTAGATATTAACTTAGATGCCGTTGCCTAGCTAAATGGCGACAGCTTCTGGCAACGCGCATGGTATGGCGTGCAAAAAGGCTGGCAATTTGTATTAAGTTTAGTCGTAATTTTAATCACTATTTGGCCGCTGTATTTGATCCTGCTGATTGGCCTGATTTAGTATCGACTGCTTAAACCTTATTGGCTTAAATGGTTTAAATAATTTATGCAACTGCTTTAATGAGCACAAAAAATCCCAATGTTGATGCATTGGGATTTTTACATTTAACTGAACATAGATAAATAGATTGATTCAAACCTAACTTAGAAAAAGCCCATATAAAATTGCTCTTTTAAGACTTTCAAAATTAGCTCAATCGCTTCGTTTTTACGATCTTTACGATAACTTGCATACAGACCAATGGTCGGTAAAGGTTCAATGGTGCTCTTCACCACAATCTTATCGCCGAGTAATGGAATCACATAAGATGGCACAAGACTCCAGCCCACATCCATGCCCACCAAGTTCACGTTGAGTAAAATATTGGTCGAATGCTGTACCAGATTCACCTTCAGTTTATTTTGCTTAAAGAAGTCTTGAATAATGCGATACAGCTCAGGAGAAGAATGTGCATCACTGATAATAAAATCCTGATTATTCATACTTTTAATACTGATATGACGCTGTTCAGCCAAAGGTGAATTTTTAGGAACAATCAGTGCAAGCGGTTCGGTAAAAATTTGGACCGATTCAATTTCAGGGCTATCTTCAACATAACGAGTAAATGCAATATCAATCTCGCCTTTATCTAAGGCAGCAATTTGCTCAACATCCATCAAGCTATGAAAGTGAATTTTCAACTCAGGAAATTGCGCACGGATATTCGGCATGATGTAGGGAAAGACTTTCATTTCCGCAACGGGGACAAAGCCGATATTCAATTGCTCTTTACCCAATTGCGCAATTTGTCGTGCATCCATAATGGCTTTTTCGGCATGTTCTAGACTTAAACGCGCTTCTTTTAAAAATGCCGCACCTTCTGCAGTCAGTTCCACTTTCCGGTTGGTACGCATCAGCAGTTGCACCCCAACTTCTTGTTCTAAGTCCTTAATTTGCTGACTTAAGGAAGGCTGAACTGTGCACATACGCTGCGCAGCTTTGGTAAAATTCAGCTCTTCAGCAACCGCAATAAAATAGCGTAAATGTCTTAATTCCATTATTCAGCTCCCAAAGGACTGCGTTTAAATTTTTTAGCCACTAAGCTGCGATAGACCCACAAAGTGAACACCACCATGACCGCACAAAAAATATAAGTGGCCTGAAAACCGACCCAAGCGATGAAAATACCCATCATGACAGAACCCACGGCGAGCCCAATATCAAATAAGGTAAAGAAGGTGGAGATCGCATGTCCCATTCGGGCTTTTTGTACAGATTGAATCGCCACGGTTTGTAAGCATGGAAATACCGAACCGTAGCCTATACCCATAAATATTGCCGAGATCCACAACACCCATTGATTGCTCAAAAAACTCACAATGACCAAACCGATGGCAAAGCAGATAAAGGAGGGATAAATCACCGCATTCGGTCCTTTGCTGTCATAAATTTTGCCAACCCATGGTCTGACCAGCAACATCGAAACAGCAAAGACAATGAAAAACGCACCGGTATACGCCAACAGCTGCTTCACTTCTGCATAGGCCGTAATAAAGCTCATCACACTGGAATAGGCAAATGCGGTGAGTAAGCCAATCAAACCGATGGCCAAAACTTTTGTTTCAATCACATCATGCCATTGCATGGATTTTTTCGGGCTTGCTAACTCAGACGATTGAGCCGGTTTGACCGAGTTTTCTTGTATCTGAATCAACCAAGTAAAAACATAGCCGACTGCAACAATACAGGCTAACAGTGCAAATAATATTTGAAAACTGGCAAATTGAATGATGTTTAATGCGAGAAATGGGCCAATCACCACCCCCAAATTGGTTGACATCACAAAGTAGCCCATGCCTGAACCTTTACGCTCATCAGGGATATAATCATTCACAATCGGCACATTGACGGTGGTCAAAATACTGAACCAAAATCCGTGGATAAAACGAATTGCCAGTAAAGACCACATGCTATCAATCCATAAATAGCTGAACGCCAAAATCACAAAGATCAAGCCGGAAATTCTGACCGAACGCGCTTTACCGAAACGCTCCACAATCATGCCGGAAAAAGGACGAATCGCAATCGACGACAGCAAAAATAGCGTCAAAGCCATACCCGCCTGCTGTACCGTTCCACCAAGATCTTTCATGATATAGATTGGCAAAATGGTCAGTAAAGCAAAGTAATAACTAAATAAAAATAGGTTATTAAACAAACAAAAAATAAAAGATCGATTCCATAACTGCGTGGGCTGCTGTGTTGTCATCATCTTTAACTTTCTATTGAACTAAGTGAAGTGGGTTGAATCAATATCGGTGCAAGCGCCAATGCAACCAAGCGCCGAATATAGTCTTCATCTGGTTTACGATTAAAGAAAATAATCTGATAGTGAATGGGGCCATACAACATATCGAGCATCAAATCGAAGGGATAGTCTGCTCGAATTTCTCCGCGCTGAATGGCTAATTCAATCAAGCTACGTGTCGCGTCACGTCGGGGCAGTAAATAGTGTTTAAAAAACTCCCCTGCTGCTTCACGCTGTTCTGCCAAGACCACCAGCAACGCACGACCAACGTGTTTATTGAGCGCATTCGACAATTTGAATAATTGTTGCTCCAAGTTGTATTGCAAACTTTGGTTTAACTCTAATTCAAATACTGAAGCAGTTTGTTCTTTGAAGGCATCGAAAACCAAGTCAGCTTTATGCTTCCACCAACGATAAATGGTCGATTTCCCCACTCCTGCGCGTGTGGCAATGTCTTCAACCGTTAAGGCCCGATAATCACATTCTTCTAAAGCATCTGCGACAGCTTGCAATATGCACTGCTTACGACGAGAAGTTTTTTCAATTTCACTCATGATCAATAAAACGAAACGCTACGTATCGTTTTATTTTAAGCACATTTATGTTTCAAAACCATCCCATCATGGCAATTTCGCCCTACACTTTAGTAGAACGCTTGGATATGCTTACACGTATTTTTCGATTCATTTATTTAATTAAGACATAAAAAAAGACCACACGAAGCAGTCTTTTTTTATGAACGAATACATCGATCAGTTTTTCGATGCTTTTTTATAGATACTGCATGAAGGATGATGATTTTCTTGTAAACGTGCCACTTTACGGTGTTCCGCAGCTTCAAAACGGCAACGTTTCCAATCATTGTCTAAGTTTAATGCTGGAATTTGTTTAGGTTTACCTTGCTCATCCACAGCGACCATGGTGAAGTAACAACTATTGGTATGACGAACCGTACGTTTTTGAATATTTTGCGCTTCAACACGGATGCCGATTTCCATTGAGGTACGACCTACATGGTTAACGCTGGCAAGGAAAGTAACCAACTCGCCCACATGAATTGGCTCTTTAAAATTTACTTTATCTACAGAAAGTGTCACCACGTAGCTGCCAGAATAACGACTCGCACAAGCATACGCCACTTGGTCCAGCAATTTTAAAATCGTTCCACCATGCACATTACCTGAAAAGTTAGCCATGTCAGGTGTCATCAGGACTGACATCGATAATTCTGACTGGTCGTCTAGTGCATTCGCAATTTGATCTAATGGGGACATCTTGTTTCTCTAGACTCGTGATATAACAATGATTAATGTGATTATTATATAGATTTAAATCAAAAATGAATGTTCAATTCGGCAAAAAACCATCATTATTATTTATGGTGATTATGCCATCATTCAGTAAAATATATATTAATAGCGCTAAAAGCCTGAGCCCATCTGAGTTTTAAATCTTTTGTGTTTAATATTTTAGGCAAAATAAATTTTACTTCATTTACAAAATGATAAATACGATTTAAAAATCGTTGCTCAGAGATTTAAATCTCCGCACTACACAGACCTACAACGACTTAGTCTTTTAAGACCTGTAACATCTCGAATGAGACATGGTCATAGCTGATTTTCTGTCCACTACTCTCGGCACTTTCAACAGTATAGCTGTTGTCGATATGAACCTCAGTGATCACAAACACGTTGTTTTCCATCAAAGCAAGTTTTACTTTTTGCCCAATTTCAAGTTTTTGCATCTCAATTTTCCTCACGATGAGTTATTGATTAAAACTATAAATAAATTAAGCGCAGTGTAACCACTTTTCAAAATTTGGTAAACTTAAGTTTATGAATAAAAAGCTAATATAGATATATAGTCTAAAATCAAAGTTATTATCAATTAATCATGTTTTCTTAAATAATATCAAATAATTAAATTAGTTTCTGATCAAAAAAGCTGGGCTGACTGATATTTATTTCACAGATTAATGCTGAATAGTGATCGCTGTAGATTATTTTAAGCATGACCAATTTTTCAATCCGCCTAATTGAGTAAAATTAGATAGACGCTAAATCATAATAAGAAGGAATGAATATCTGTATCTTCATTCCTGACTGTTCAATTTTTCATGCTCTTGTGCAGCTAAAAAGTGAATCTTATGCCCCGTACTGTATTTATGTGCGGCATAGACCTGTGAAATATCATTCAGTTTTTCTAAAGTCGCTTCCTCGCCCGCGAGCATGGTCGCTTCACGCCCCTTCACATCAAAGATATGGGCTTTTTCTCGTAAATCTGGTTGGATCACAATATCGGCTCGCTTCAACTCTTCCTGCGCAAGTCGGCTTTGCATAATGTTAATATTTTGGTTAAACAAGCCCCACACATTTGAAGTTTCAGTATGAATCGGGCGGGCCAAAATATCCACGGCAATAATGATATCTGCACCTAAATCACGTGCCACATCCACAGGCACTGGACTAACTAAACCACCATCGACGTATTCCTTATGTTCAATGACGGTTGGAATAAACATACTCGGAATTGACACTGAAGCACGAACGGCTTGCCCCGTATTACCATAATTAAATACGACTTTTTTACCTTCTTTCAATTCCGTCGCCACCACATACATTGGGGTTTTTAATAATTCTAACGGTACATCACCAACCTGTTGATTAATGAAATCTTCAACTTTTTTACCATCAAAAAAGCCTTTTTTGCCTAGACGAATATCACGTACATCATTGGCTTTCATACTCAAAGCAATATTACGCAATTCTTCTGCAGTTTTTCCTGAAGCATAAATGGACCCGACAAGACTACCCGCACTGGTTCCGACAATAAAATCAGGGTGAATGCCTTGCTGTTCTAGGATTTGGATCGCCCCGATATGGGCATAACCACGTGCACCACCGCTTCCTAATACCAAAGCCACAATTGGACGATTTTCCTGCTTTTTGACCTTTTTAAAATCAATACGGTTCTCTGCGACCTGTGCAGGCGCCGCACTATAGTGCTGAAGCTCAGACCGTGTTGATGTCATCAATGGATTTGAGCTCACACTCTGGCAACCCACTAAACCCATGACTACGGTCGTCATCAAAACAGTTATGCTTTTCATCGAGAGATTCCAAATATAAGCCCTGTACTTCAAAAGAAGTCGTTTTAGGAGAAGTAGTCTAATCAGTTGGCGGCTACACCACTATTATAATTCGGTAATAACCGATAATCACTCAATTCATGCTATGAGGTTGTCAAAATCGATACTTTGACTCAAAGTGTTTTTGCTCTATGAGTAAATATGCGGTGCAAAGTGATTTAAATCATAGGGCTAAAAAATACCGACCGAAACTAAAAAAATGACCCAAAAATCCCAAAGCGGATCATTTAATATTTTTACCCAACCCAGCAGGGTTTCATTTAATTGTTCATCCATTCACAATCCCCTGATTGACTGTTGTTCTATAATGATAAAAGGCTCTTTGAAAGAGCCTTTTATGGTTTATTTTATACCAAGAATTTAAGAATAAGCTGAATCACCGTCGCATTGATTAAATCAACAAAGAAAGCGCCACAGAGTGGAACAATCAAGAAGGCTTTATGCGATGGCCCATACATATTAGTAATGGCCTGCATATTCGCGACGGCTGTTGGTGTTGCGCCCATACCAAAACCACAATGCCCCGCCGCTAATACAGCCGCATCGTAATTTTTCCCCATGACACGGAATGTAATAAATGCCGCATATAAAGCCATGGTTAAAGTTTGCGCTCCAAGAATTACAATCAGTGGGCCAGCAAGGTCAGACAGTTGCCAAAGTTTTAAAGACAATAACGCCATCGCCAAATACAGCGATAATGACGCATTCCCAAATACATCAATAGCACGGTCAAAAATTTGTACGCGGAAGATTCCTTCCAATACATTACGTAGAATCACACCACCTGCAAGTGCCCACACAAAGGTTGGTAATTCAAACATTGTGCCCTTGCTAAATGACGTCATAAAGTCAGCAAACGCCAAACAACCTGCAAATAAACCCAAGGTTGTAATCGCATTATCAGCGGTAATTAAACGTACGCGATGTGGATATTCAAAAGGTACGTACTCTGTCGAGTTAATAGGCGCTAATGGGGTATTGTCGCTTTTTTCAATTTGTTCATGGGTACGTGGCGTTGCAAGTTGATAGCGATTAATTAACAGCTTGGCTAAAGGACCACCAATAATACCGCCAATAATCAAGCCAAATGTCGCACTTGCCATACCCAGTGCCAGTGCACCTTGAATACCATGCTCAACTTCTAAAATTTCACCCCATGCTCCAGCAGTACCATGACCACCAGTGAGGGTAATTGAACCTGCAATCAAACCAATTAAAGGATCAATTCCAAGAAGTGTTGCTAAGCTGATCCCCACCACATCTTGAACGACGATAAATGACGCAACGGCAACAAGGAAGATGACAAGTCCAACCCCACCCTCTTTGAGTTTGGAAAAATTGGCACTCAAGCCAATTGAGGCAAAGAAAATCAGCATAAAGCTGGTTTGAAGTTCACTGCTCGTCGTAATGCTATAGCCCCAAAAGCTATGTACGATCAATGAAATAATCGCCGCGACTAAACCGCCTGCAACAGGTTCAGGAATGTTATAGCGACTTAAAAAGCTAATTCTCTGAACCAAAAACCGTCCAAGCAACAGGACGATCACCGCCGCAATTAAGGTATAAAATGCGTTAAAACTAAATTCCATAGTCATTTGTCCAAAATGATCTGAATATTTATTCTCCATTTAAATAGAAGTTGTATCTTTTATTGACTGAATTACAACTACATTTTGTAAATTTCAGCCACACTAAAAGACCAACTTTCCATGGAAACATTCGATTTAAATATTCATCATCTGATTCAAATATGTATGCCTGAGCTTTAAAGCTAAAACTCACAAAGACAAAACAAATCCATTAAAGCAGCTTATTAAACATAATAAGCCTCAGCGCAAAAACACAGTAAGCACATCCCAAAGCTCAAGATAGAACAATGACTGCTTTAGAAAAGTTGCATATTATGCGTGGACTCGACATAAATTTCAGTATTTTTTATTACAAAAAGTTCTCGAATCGATAAGAAAAATTTATATCCTTTTGTTTTTATTTAATTGTTTCATATTCAGTTAGTGCTACAAAATATTAAAAAGCTGACGAGTTGCTGCGGGTTTTGTCAGAATATCGATAAAAAACAGTGGTTCTCAGCGTCTAGCAATTTTGATGGTATCGTTGATGACCTAGGTTCAGATGAATACTAAAAAGATTTCCATCAAAAATATACAGATGAATTTTTTAGGACATACTTAGGCAAAACCGATCTATCAATAAATTAATATCAGCAAATTAATCGGCGTCAGCTTGATTAATGTTTGAAGGGATAAAATTGCTATTTAAATGTAAGCGTCCGCTGAATCCCATGCCTATTTTTTAATTTTGGTCGGATTTCCAGCGGTGTGGCAGTAATTCTTCTAT
>NZ_JBLZXR010000048.1:0-22003 GCF_050285345.1 Acinetobacter sp. | reverse complement strand
AGTTCTATAAGGAACAGCATGTGCGTGGTAAATGGGTCTGTGATCAGTGTGACACTCTGACTCAGCAAGCGATGCCCACCAATAATTACCGGGATATAGGGTGTGACCAAAGGCTGTGCTGAAAATTGGGCAATTACGCCACCAATAAAAGGTCCAAGACCGAAACCAATCACGGTAATAATTGAACTGAATTGAGGTGCATTGTGTTTTTGCTGTTCAGGAATGGTGTAGACCAAACCGAGCATGGCAGAGGTACTGATGAGTCCCGAGGCAATCCCAATAATAAAGCGTCCGAAAGACAGCCACAGCGCATTGGAGGCAAAAACCGACAAAATGAGACCAACAATAATACAGCCCATGCCGATTTGCAGGGTTCTGAGAAAACCTAAACTGTTACTGGTACGGCCCAGAAACAACAGGGTGGCTAAACACCCAAACATATAAGCGACAAAAATATAGGTGATTTGACTGGGCAAGAGCCCCCAGAGCTGTTGGTAAATCGGGTACAGCGGACTGGCTAGCGCAGTACCAATAGTGCCCATACAGAGCGCAAGGCTGACCATGATAAAGGGTCGCCAAGATGATGGAGAAGAGGTCATTTAAATGTCACTGAGATACAGAAAAACTCATCGAATCAATCATTCTGTATATTGGGGGAAGAGGTTGGGAAAATAGTGTAATGCTGAATGTTTTAGTGGGTCAAATACAAGTTGTTACTTTAAGCATAACGTTTCAGCAGCTTTATAAATTCCGCAAGTTCCGTTTCATTCACTTCGGTACCTTCTGGTAAAACATGATGGCGTAAATGTGCCTCGATCAGTTCATTCATTAGACCATTCACCGCCCCTTTAATTGCTGCTACTTGCTGTAAAACATCGATACAACCGGCTTCTGGTTGTTGCAAGGCTTGTTCGACGGCGTTGATTTGACCTTGTAGACGCTTGACCCGATTTAGAATTTTTTTGTCCTGATGTAAATGACTCAACACATTTCTCCAAAAAATAAATATACTGTAGGGGAGTATATTTTAAATACATAACTTTATGAAAACTACCACATCCACTCGAATTCATCATCACCAATTTGATGAAGGCAATCCATTGACACAAAAACGTATTTTGCTGGCGACAATTTTAACGGCAGTTATGATGTTATTAGAAGTCATTGGTGGATGGATTTTTAACTCGATGGCTTTATTGGCGGATGGTTGGCATATGAGTTCGCATATGTTGGCATTGGGTTTAGCCTATTTTGCCTATTGTGCTGCGCGGCATTATGCACAGGATACTCGGTTCAGTTTTGGGACGTGGAAAATTGAAATTCTTGCAGGTTACAGTAGTGCAATTATATTGATGGTCGTGGCAGTGTTTATGGCCTTTCATTCAGTGGAACGTTTATTTAATCCTGTGCAAATTCATTATAACGAAGCGATTCCAATTGCGATTTTAGGGCTTGGGGTGAACTTGATTTGTGCGTGGTTATTGCATGATGACCATCACCATCACCATCACCATCACCATCACCATCACCATCATGAACATCAGCAGCCTTCACACGACCATCATGAGCATGTACATCATCATGATCTAAATCAAAAAGCAGCCTTTATGCATGTCGTGGCCGATGCAGTGACGTCTGTTTTAGCGATTGTGGCGCTATTTGCCGGGAAATGGATGGGGTGGAGTTTTCTGGATGCATTACTTGGTATCGTTGGAGCGCTACTGGTCGGTAAATGGGCCATTGGCTTGATAAAAGAAACAGGACGAACCTTGTTGGATGCAGAAATGCATCATCCAGTGGTCGATGAAATACGTGAAGTTTTGGATGAGTTAAATGGATCTGTTGAGATTACGGATTTGCACGTATGGAAAGTCGGTAAAGGCCAGTTTTCCTGTATTGTCGCTTTGGAAACGCCAGACAATTTAACTGCAGATCAAGTACGCGAAGCCTTATCCATTCATGAAGAAATTGTACATATTTCGGTTGAAATCAATCGTCCAAGTTTTGCATGAAATGTTCCACGTGAAACTTCGTGTGTTTATTGCGTAATGAACTGAAAAAAGCCCATAACTTTAGCTGATTTCAACATAGAATGAGCAAAAGTTTGACTTCAATAGAGTGATTTTATGTGGAAACAATTATGCGCCGTGTTGATGACTGCATCTCTTGCAACTGGAGTGATGGCCGATGCGTCTTTGGTTCAGAAACAACTGGCACAGAAACATCCCAATTTAAAAATCGATACTATCCAAAGCACCGAAATGCCCGGGGTGTATAGCGGCTTTGTTGAAGATCAAGTGGTGTATGTCAGTGAAAATGCCGATTACATCATTGCCGGTTCAATGATTCGGTTAAAAGATCAGAAAAATCTGACCAAGCAATTGATGCTGCGTCAGCAAAAAACTGATTGGAAAAAACTGCCTTTGCAAGATGCAATTAAAACCGTTCGGGGCAATGGAAAGCGTCAGATTGCGGTTTTTTCTGACCCCAATTGTCCTTATTGTAAGACGCTTGAAACAGAACTGGCAAAATTGAATGACGTGACGATTTATACCTTTGTGACGGCATTAAAACCACAATCGCTGGCACCGTCCAAACAGGTTTTTTGTGAACCCAGTCCTGAGTTGGCCTGGTATAATTTAATTAATCAAGGCATACAGCCGAAAAGTGCCAAAAGCTGTGCAAATCCAATTGAACGCAATTTAAAACTGGCAAGAAACTTAAAACTTGCGGGTACACCAGGCCTCGTATTCGCCAATGGTTCAATGCTGACCGGAGCCTACCCTGCTCATGAATTAGACGCAATTTTAAAAGATATTGCACCATGATCGGATGCTGAACTACCACTTTAAAATCGATAAAAAAATACCCGTCTTCGACGGGTATGTGTACGTTTAAGCTTTGGATTTTTGGGTGACCAAATTGTAGAGAAACAAAATAATAATGGCACCAATGACTGAGGCAATGAAACCTGCAACAGAGTTGTCACCGTATAGACCTAGTAAGCGTCCGCCATAGGTGGCCAATAATGAACCTGCAACCCCCAAAATGGTGGTCATGATGAAACCAATTTTGTCATCCCCGGGATGGATGGCACGTGCAATTAAACCAGCAATAAAACCCACGACAATCGCAACAATGAGTGACCACATGGTAACGCTCCTTTTATTATCTATTTGTTTTACGACATGTTTAGATTCTATATTCAAACAAAATCAGAGAGATCAAAAGCTTGAATCTGCTAAGAACTGTTGTTTTTTTGTTCAAGAAGAAATTCAAAAAATAAAAAAGTGGCCTTCGGCCACTCTTTAATGATGCATAGGACTTAAAGGCCAATTTCACCAATAAATGGAATATGACGATATTTTTGGTCATAGTCCAGACCATAGCCTACGATAAATTTATCTTCAACTTCGAAACCTAAAAACTTCACGTCGAGTTCAATTTCGCGGCGAGACGGTTTGCTAACCAGCGTACATAGCTCAATTGAATTTGGATTACGGGTTTTTAAGATTTCTAATACTTTGCTTAAGGTATTGCCTGAATCAATAATATCTTCCACAACCAACACGTCTTTGTCGTTGATGTCGCCATCTAAATCTTTAAGGATTTTCACATCACGTGTTGAAACAGTGCCACCGCCATAGCTCGATACAGTCATGAAATCGAGTTCGTGGGTTTTTGAAATTTCACGGCATAAGTCGGCCATAAAAATGACTGAACCGCGTAACAGACCAATCAGCACAAGTTCTTTATCACTATTGGCATAGTGTGCGTCAATTTTGGCGCCAAGCTCTTTGACTTTAGCTTGAATTTCTTCGGTGGAAATCAATACGCTCATTTGAACAGACATGGGAGATACCTAAAAATACAAATCAAAAAATAAAAAAGGTGTTGACCTGCAACACCTCTAAAGATTCACCCAATTTTAATACATCTAGAAGGGACTTGCATCCTTTTTGCTGCTGAAAATATAATCAGCTTGACCGTGAAGGATGATCTTGCTTGAGTAAACATGCACATCCAAGGAGAAGCAGGCTCCATTTTAGCCCAGCTTTTTTAGATTTCGGTCTGGTTCTGCGTTTTGGCATAAGCACATTGTCCAAAAATATAAGTCGCATGAATATTACGGTCATCGCCCATCAGCATCAGGGCAAACAAGGCATCTTCAATCTCTTTGGCATGTTGCTGGCGTAAGGCTTGTAACGCTGTGGCTTTAAGATCTAACACCACAAAATCTGCCTCTTTACCAACCGCGAAGTTACCAAGTTTATCGTCTAGGTCTAAGGCTTTTGCCCCACCCAAAGTTGCGTGATACAAGGCTTCAAAAGCAGACAATTTATCACCTTGCAGCTGTTGAACTTTATAGGCTTCATTGATGGTCTGTAATTGGTTAAAGGAAGTTCCTGCGCCAATATCAGTCCCCAAACCAACTTTCACCTGTTTGTCCCACGTCTTTTTCAAGGGAAATAAACCACTGCCTAAGAACAAATTCGAGGTCGGACAAAATGCAATCGCAGAGTCAGTCTCATGCATGCAGTCCCATTCAGATTCTTCCAAATGCACACAATGGGCAAACACCGAGCGTGAACCAGTTAAACCATAATGATGATAGACATCGAGATACCCTTGCTGCTCAGGGAATAAGCCCTTGACCCATGCAATTTCATTTTTATTTTCACTTAAATGTGTATGCACATAGACATCAGGATATTCAGCTTTTAACTCCCCTGCCCGTGCCAATTGCTCAGGTGTAGAGGTCGGGGCAAAGCGTGGGGTAATGGCATACAGGTTACGGCCTTTGCCATGCCATTTTTCAATCAGAGCTTTGGACTCTGTATAGCTACTTTCTGCGGTGTCACACAACGCTTCAGGTGCATGACGGTCCATCATGACTTTACCTGCAATGAGACGCATTTGATGCTGTTCTGCTGCATGGAACAGTGCATCTACCGACTGAGGATGTACGGTACAAAATACCAGTGCGGTCGTGGTGCCATTTTTCAGCAGTTCCTGTACAAAAAACGCAGCAATTTTTTCTGCATAAGCAGGATCTGCAAATTGTATTTCAGTTGGAAAGGTATAGGTGTTAAGCCACTCTAGAAGCTGCTCGCCATAGGCCCCGACCATTTCAGTTTGTGGATAATGAATATGGGTGTCGATAAAGCCCGGCACGATCAATTGGTCGGGATAATGTTGAACTTTAATGTCGTGTGGAAGGTGGGATTGCCCTTCCTGCCAAGAACCAAACCATTGAATTTTACCCGCTTGGGTAATTAATAATCCATCTTCAAAATAGCGCACTTGGTCGTGAATTTCACGTGCTTGGGCAACTGTATTCTGAATATCTAGAAAGCGACCACGGATCGCTGTAGATGCGATAACAGAAGACATGACATACCTGCAGTTTAGAATTTTTTCGGTTGATTGTAGCCTAAACAGGGTTTTTATGGCGATTTACGAAAGTTTTTATTTTGGATGCAAGACAACAGCATATTTTTGCTTAATTGGTTTAATTTATTCGCGAATTTTTTATAGCGAAAAGCTTTATCTTTAAATGCGGAGTCAGTACAGTGTCGGCATTGAAAAAAGAAGAGACATTTACCGTCATGTATTTTTGGAATACCAAAGCATTAGCACATGAATTATCTAGCAATACCCTCGATAAAAAGCATTATAAAAACTATTACCTTGTTACGGCTTTATTGGTTTCCGTGGTCTATTACTACGGCATGTATTCTCCTTATGGTGATGTTCGGGTGATTGGTGTTGAAGGACTTTTGACCTTATTGATTATGTTTATTGGGATTCAAAGTGCCTACAAAGCCAATGGTGGTGATGACGGTGAACATTTCTTAGGTCGCATCACAGCCTTATCTTTTCCGATTTTGCTACAAACTACGGTTGCAGGTGTGGTGTTTGGTGCGGTTCTATTAGGACTTTATTTTGCGCTCAATCTAGAAGGTACGGCCTTTGATGATTGGTATGAGTGGACGATTTCACTATTTACTCTGTTCCTGCAAATTTTGTTTTTTACGCGTTTGGTGGCTTATATGAAACGGGTTAAAGCACATACGATTTAATCTGTAAAATGTTGTGTATGCGAATGATAAGTTAAATTCTTTAGCCTTCACGACGGAGTCTTACATTTTAAAGTTCAGATGTTTGAAGCTCGTATGTTATTTGGGATAAGCCTAAATAAGAAACTCAAAATATATTTTGAGTTTGCAAGAAAAAAGCATTTGTCCTTCGCAAAACTCGTCAAATAGCATTTATGGATTTAGTCTTCGCAGAAACATGATTTATTTAAAGCCTGTTTGCCTCAAACAATTGCGAATGACATTTTTCACGTCTCATGTATCAGCATAACGATAAAAAAATAGTTCTTCTTTATCGATTAAAGAAGAACTATTTAAACTTTTCTGCTTTAAACAGGTGACTTAGAAAAGTACCTTATTCAACAAAATAATGTGCCGCAAAATGCGCATCGTTACCGATCACATCAAACACATCTTCACGTAGTGACATCCCCGCACATTCGTCTCCGACCATCCACAGACCCAAGGTCGGGAGCATGCCTTCATGCAATGGCGTTTTTACCCAGCGCTGCATGACATAACCATATTTGTCATAGTCGTCGAAGTAAAAGCTGCCGGAGGCTGCACCACAATCGACATTGTTTTGTAGGATATGAATGTTGGCACCTTCACGTGCCAAGATTGGCTTACGTACCCATTTTCCTGCGTAGTGAGCTTGTGCATCATAAGCATGGGTTTCTAACAACAACGGATGGTTCGAAAAGCGTTTCCATAGCTCGATCAGCAAGGCTTTATTGGAGAGCAGCATTTTCCAGCATGGTTCAATCCACTCAGTGTCAGGTTTGAGAAATTGCGAAAAATTTTCTTCCCAAATCCATTCCCACGGATACAGCTTAAATAAATGCTGAATTTCGTGTTGATGCAAATCCACAAAGTGTGTGCCATCCCAGCCGATGTTTTCCATCGACAGTTCACTGACATTTAAACCGGCCTGAAAAGCCGTATCCATGAGGTATTCTAAATTGCCCCAATCTTCACGGCCTGCTTCTTGGCAGGCAGCAAAATGGACACGACTATGTGCAGGATAGAGCTGTTTCCAACGTTCAATTAGCTTTTCATGAATGCTATTGAATTGATCACGGTTAGGGATATTTTCCACTTGTTCAATCCAATGCCACTGTGCAACAGACGCTTCGAGTAAACCTGTCGGTGTATCTGCATTGTATTCCAGCATTTTGATGGCTTGACCATCATAGGCAAAATCGAAGCGGCCATACAACATCGGTGCTTGGTTGTTCCATGAATGCTCAATTAAAGGAATTGCGGCTTTGGGAATTTGAAAATATTCGGGATAGTTACCGCGCTGGATCATATCCCCTGCAACCTCAAGGCACATCTGGTGCAATTCATTTGAGGCATCTTCAAGCTGTTCAATTTGTTGTAGGGTGAACTCGTAAGCTACACCTTCGGACCAATACATTGAGCCATCGCGTGATGGCAGGTTGTAATAGTCAAAACCAATGTCTTGATGCGCCTGTTGCCAGTTGGCGCGCTCAGGCAGTAAAACTCGTTTCATGTCTTAACCTCCGAACGAGCCTCCGCTACGTCCGAAGCCGCCACGGATGGGTTGTGACTTGGCATGGCTAAAAACACGGGTAGAGATTCTCGGTGAGCCTGTTGAATGGCGTCCATGTGCTTTGATGACTTGGCCCAAGTAGCGTACTTTACGGTTGTTTTTATAATATTGCGGGCCTAGATAAATGCTGGTAGAGCTGCCGTAGATTGACTCGTCATTTTCATTTGCAGGTTCGCACAGTTCAAAATTCCAGTCTTGGTAGCAGTTGTATTGGTTATTGTAAACGTCCTGTTGTAGGGTTTTAGAGCCGCTACATGCCGTAAGTAAAACCGGCACCACAACAAGAGTTAATTTTTTGGTACGCATGGATGAGTAACCTTTAGGTTCTTTTATTCTGTACAAGTTAAAACCGATGGTTTTAAGCCCGCTTATCATAGGGAGCTGTATGCATAAAGTACAGGGTAGGAAGAGAGGAAATCATTGGATTTGGCAGAGGATGTGCTAAAAATTGACCATAAAAAAGCCTCCCGATGTGGAAGGCTTTTACTTGAATGCTTAGAGTGTGGTTTCGTTGTACTTTTTACTGTGTCGAATCGACAACCACGCGGTAATGGTTAAGGTCACAACAATAAAGCCGAGGGAAATCCAGATCGGCATATGGAAAACATCGAGCAACAGCATTTTGCCACCAATGAATACCAAGATAATGCCAAGGCCATAAGGCAGGTAATGCATTTTCGATGCTGCGCCAGACAACAGGAAGAACATGGCACGTAAACCTAAAATCGCCATTAGGTTTGCAGTAAGAACAATGAATGGGTCAGAGGTTACGGCAAAAATCGCAGGAATGGAATCGACCGCGAAAATGACATCCGAAGCTTCCACCAAGATCAACACCAAAAACAGTGGTGTTGCCCAAAGCAGACCATTTTGACGCACAAAAAATTTGTCTTCATGCATCTGAGGGGTGATACGCATGTGTTTACGTAACCATTTTAAAATGGCCATATCTTCAATGTCTTTATCTTCATCGTCCTGCCCTTTCAGGAACTTAAAGCCGGTATACACCAAGAACGCACCGAAAATATACAGCACCCAAGAAAACTCTTGAACGAACCATGCGCCAATAAAAATAAAGATGGTACGTAGAACAATGGCCCCGAGTACGCCGTACAGCAGTAATTTACGTTGTAAAGCCGGTGGAATCGCAAAGGCTGCAAAGATCATGAGCCAGACAAAGACATTATCAATGGCAAGGGATTTTTCCAGCAGATAACCTGCAAAATATTCCATGACTTTGGTATTGGCAACGGCCACACCTGCGGTTTGTTGTAAGTACAGCCAGAGCGCGCCACCAAATAAGGTGGCGACCGAAACCCACGCAATACTCCAGTAGGCTGCGGTTTTGACTTTAATTTCTTGGCCTTTGTTATTTTTAAAGCCGATAAAGTCGATGAGTAGCATCACGGTAACCAAACCGAAAAATGCCAGATACAGCCATAATGTGCCGATCGTTTCCATGTGTATTCTCCACATCTAACAACCAGCCATAAAAAAACCTTGACCAGTTGCCAGACGAAATAAAACGTCTGAGACAACATGATCAAGGTCTTGCCTGCATCTGAAGAAACTTCGAGATGCTCAGATACCGACTTTTTGCAAAGTGTAATGACGATATTCTGACACGTAAATATTGATTTACGTTTGGAGGAGGCTACTCCCCTTGTTCAAATTCTGTTTTGGACTCAGTCCAAATATGCGGCGAAGCATGACAGTTTTTGGGTGCAAGTGCAATCTCGATTTACAATTTTTGGGTTAATTTATCGCAGCAATAAAGTCTCGACGTTGCACTAAAATAAAGGCCAATAGAGTGCCGAAAATGGCAAGAATACCACCGACAATCCCGATATAACTTAAGCCAAATTGGACACTGACGATCCCACCGAGTAAGGCGCCGCCACCGATCCCGACATTATACAGGCCCGAGTAAATGGCCATCGCTACGTCAGTGGCATCGGAGGCTAGGTTTAAGGTTTTGGATTGTAGTGCTAGGCTAAAACCAATAATGCTCATACCCCAAATCAAGCAGACGCTGCTGATGCCGATAAAATTGAAGGACAGCGGTAAAAGTAAAAGCATGGAGAGTGCCAAGCAAGCGGTACTCAATGGAATCGCAGATTTGGAATATTTACTGCCAAATTTCCCAAACAGATAAGAGCCAATAAAACCGGCACCACCAAAAATGAGTAATAAGGTAGTGGTTTGGCCTGAACTAAAATTTGCGACATTCAGTGCAAAAGGTTCGATATAGCTATAGGCCGTAAATTGTGCCGTAATCACCAAAATGGTTAATGCAAAAACCAACATTAGGCTTGGCCGTTGCACCAATAGTTTTAAGCTGCTGAGTGAGCCGGAGTTCATACTCGGCAGTAACGGTAAGGCTTTGGCTAATATTAAGCACACGATACTGGCGCCAATGGCAATCAAAGCAAAGGTATTTCGCCAACCATAAGCTTCACCGATCATACGGCCAAACGGAATACCGAGCACCATGGCCAAGGCGGTTCCGGTTGCGAGTAAGCCTAAGGCTTGGAATTCTTTACCTTTGGGAGCGACACGAACAGCCAGTGAAGCAGTAATCGACCAAAAGAGCGCGTGTGAAAATGCAATCCCAATACGACTCAGCAACAGAGTATTAAAACTCCATGCAAAATAAGACAGGACATGACTCAAAATAAATACAATAAACAAGGTAATGAGGAGAAACCGACGTTCGATATTTTTGGTCAGTAGCATAATGGGCAAGGAAATCGGCGCTACTACCCAAGCATAGAGCGTGATCATGATGCCCACATCGGTTGCAGCCATATTAAAGCTTTGACCGATATCACTAAGTAATGCGACAGGAACAAATTCTGTGGTATTAAAAATAAAGGCGGCAAATGCGAGCGCAATCACGCAGATCCATGAACCTGAAGTGGTCGAATCAGAAGAGGGAGAAGCAGACATGCTTGTCTTCGCTTAAAAAGATGGGCGCTATTTTAACGCCAGATAGAGCCCACAGGAAATCATTTTCAGTGCATGAGATTGCTAGAGAGCTTAATAAAAAACAACAGTATTGATGCATGAAACATGCGAGTTTATAAAAAAATCAAAAGGAAGGAAAAATGCTAGTCCAACAAACAGATAATCAAAAAAAAGGGGCTTTTTTTGTTGAGCAAGATGGGGAGAGATTGGCTGAAATGACCTATTCATGGGCGGGAGAGGATAAATTTATTATCGATCATACCGACGTCAGCGATACTTTACGTGGGCAAGGAATTGGTCGGCATTTATTGGATGCAGCTGTGAATTTTGCCCGTGAAAAACAGGTTGAAATTATCCCGTTCTGTCCTTACGCGAAGTCAGTTTTTGATAAAGATTCCACCCTGCATGATGTACTACGCTAAAGCGAGATTATGCAGAGTCTTAGATAAAAAATAGCTAATCAATCAGTGGGAAGGATTTATTTGATTTGAATCAAGAGTTTGAATAGGCTAAAAGCGAGATTTATACATTGAAATGATTAGTAATGTTGCAACAATGAGCAAGATCAAGATGGCGATGAGATAGAGATCCATAAGAGAAATATCCGGCAAGTGTGAACTTGAATTGTTTTTAAATTAACGTGAATAAGGTACAGATTTATTGTGCGTTAACTGCTAAGTTAAGTTGTATTTATTCTGTTTGATTACACGGATACGTTTGTTACATCACATATTTTTTTATAAATAGGGAGCAATAATAATGGCTTTTCAACATATAGATGATCGTCAAAAAGGCGTATTTTTTCAGTTAAATGATCAGGGACAACGTATCGCGGAAATCAGCTATATTTGGCGTGATGAAAAGACCATTGATGCCAACCATACATGGGTCGATGATTCATTGCGTGGTCAAGGTACGGCGCGCCAGCTTTTGGATGTTTTAGTGAATTTTGCCCGTGAACAGGATTTAAAAATTATTCCAACTTGTTCTTATGTCGATGTGATGTTTCGTCGGGAAGAAAGTTTTGTGGATGTTGCCGCTTAAAACATAAAAAAAGCCCGCGAAGCGGGCTTTTAACTGATCACTGAGCTTATTAAGCTTGCAGTGCAGTGATTAATTTTTGATGTAAACCACCAAAACCACCATTCGACATAATCACCACGGCATCGCCCTCACCTGCCTCGGCAACCACGGTTTGAATGATTTCATCCAGCGAGCGTGCCACCACAGCTTTATTCGCAGCAGCGTCAATCACGGGTTGTAGATCCCAATCTAAACCTTCAGGTTGATACCAAATCACTTCATCGGCTAAGCGTGCAGAATGTGCAAGGCCATCTTTATGGCTACCCATGCGCATGGTATTAGAACGTGGCTCGATCACCGCCCACAATTTACGTTCACCGAGACGCTTACGTGCGCCTTCCAGTGTGGTATCAATAGCAGTGGGGTGATGGGCAAAGTCATCATAAACCTCAATGCCACGAACTGTACCCAGAAGCTCCATACGGCGTTTTACACCGCCAAAGTTAGACAATGCTTCACAAGCTATTTCAATTGACACACCAACATGCTCTGCCGCAGCAATGGTTGCCAGAGCATTGGCAACACTATGTTGGCCGGTCATATTCCATTTGACTGTGCCCTTCACTTCACCGTGTTGCAGAACGTTGAAATGTGAGCCATCGGCAGATAACTGTTCTGCGTAAACTTCTGCACGGTCATGAGCTTCCAATGAGGTCCGTGTGACAGGTGTCCAGCAGCCCATTTCGAAGACTTCATCGATATTGGTTTCAGTAATCGGCGCAATGATGCGACCTTCAGATGGAATAGTACGTACCAAATGATGGAATTGTTTTTGAATCGCAGCCAAGTCATCAAAAATATCGGCATGGTCAAATTCAAGGTTATTTAAAATTGCCGTTTTTGGATGGTAATGCACGAACTTCGAGCGTTTATCAAAAAACGCAGAATCATATTCATCAGCTTCGACACAGAAGTATTGACCGCCACCTAAACGCGCGCTTTCGCTAAAGCCTAGAGGTACACCGCCAATTAAAAAACCCGGGTTTAAACCGGCTTGATCGAGTACCCACGCCAGCATAGTGGTGGTGGTGGTTTTACCATGTGTCCCTGCCACACCTAAAACGTGTTTGCCTTGAAGCACATGATCTGCAAGGAATTGTGGACCTGAAATATACGGTAGGCCTTCATTCAACATATATTCAACCACATCAATGCCACGTTTCATGGCATTACCGACAATCACCAAATCTGGATGAGGTTGTAAATGGCTACGGTCATAGCCTTGCATCAAGCTAATGCCTGCATTTTCAAGTTGGGTTGACATCGGTGGGTATACGTTTGCATCTGACCCTGTCACCTTATGTCCTAAATCACGAGCTAACAGTGCCAATGAACCCATAAAGGTGCCACAAATACCCAAAATATGCAGATGCATTCGTTTTTACTCCACTGCTTTTATAGACACATCACTTTGTTGTTGTGGTGTTGTCATTATAAATTTGACTTAAAAGGTTAATTTGATTTGAAAGCAACGATAGCAAGGGTTTAGGGGAAAAGATAGTTTTTCTTGTTATGATTTTGAAGGTGATATTTTTCATCATAAATAAAGCCTATTGATTGCTGAATAAATAAAATGACCACATAAAATGATGCGTTTAAGATGCCTAAATCTAAGCACAATAAAACCGAGAAAATTGACCTATTAAAAGCTCTACCCATAGTCTTGGATAAGTTGTCTATGGACTACATATTTCTGTTTAGCTCTATTTTAAGGATTCGATTTAATTGCAAGATGACGGGTGTGAATCAACAGTTGTGATGATCAAGATTTTTTACTTTGAAAATGCAGTGTACTCTATGCGCGCATCCAGAAACTTTGAGCTAAAAATGGTTTCATCCCTCCCGCTTCTACTCCTCATTATTTCCAATTGTTTTATGACTTTGGCCTGGTATGGTCATCTTAAGTTTTTACACGGTGCACCGCTGTGGCAAGCGATTTTATTTGGTTGGATCATTGCTTTATTGGAATACAGTTTTATGATTCCTGCGACCCGCTTATTGGCGCAACACGGTTGGTCTATGGGGCAAATGAAGATCACTCAAGAAGTCGTAACTTTATTGGTTTTTGTCCCTTTTATGATTTTTCTATTTAAACAGCCCTTTAAATTGGACTATTTATGGGCAGGATTATGTCTCTTGGGCTGTATTTACTTCGTGTTTCGTAGCCAATAAGGATGGTACTAAAAAGCTATTTGGCTATTTTTAATTAATCTTGTAAAGAATGCTGCAAAAATAATAAAAATACGCTGTTAGTTTGGCGGTTAAATTTCGGTGAGATGAAATTTCAGTCTATAATATGGGGCTCTTATTAAAGCTTGGCTCTAGTCGAGATTTACGCTCTCTTAATTATCTCTGGAAACATTGCAATGAATGCGGCCGCTTCACAAGACACTCCTCTCGTTGGAATTATCATGGGTTCTCAATCGGATTGGGCAACTTTGGAAAACACAGCCAATATGCTGAAACAGCTTGGCGTCCCTTTTGAAGCAGAAGTGGTCTCTGCACACCGTACTCCAGACCGATTATTCGAATATGCCGAAACTGCGCGTGACCGTGGTATTCAAGTGATTATTGCCGGTGCAGGCGGTGCAGCACATTTACCAGGAATGTGTGCGGCAAAAACAGATCTTCCTGTATTGGGCGTTCCTGTTAAATCATCGATTTTAAATGGTGTGGATTCACTGCTTTCAATCGTGCAAATGCCTGCGGGTATTGCTGTGGGCACTTTAGCGATTGGACCTGCGGGTGCAACTAATGCGGCAATTATGGCAGCACAAATTTTAGGTTTAACTCGTCCTGACATTGCAAAAAGTGTTGCGGAATTCCGTGCTGCACAAACTGAAAAAGTTGCTAGCAAAAATATTCCAGGTCAAAACTAAGCCAAGCGTTAAAATGGGACAAATGTTATGAATAAAACCATTGGTATTTTTGGTGGTGGCCAGTTGGGTCGCATGATGGCGCAAGCTGCCCTACCACTAAACATTCAATGCACATTCTTTGAAGCCAATACTGACTGCCCGTCTGCGGCTTTAGGTCAGGTGATTTCAACGAATGCCGTAAATGGTTTGCAAGACTTCATCAACAGTGCAGATGTATTTAGTTTAGAATTTGAAAATACACCCCTCACCGATGTGGATGTATTAACCAAAAACAAAGACTTGCACCCTCCTCGCCAAGCTTTGGCTATCGCTCAGCATCGTTTGTCTGAAAAAGCTTTGTTTGATGAACTGTCAATTCCAGTAGCACCATATAAAGCGGTTACTTCACCTGAAAGTTTACAATCTGCTGTGGCTGAACTGGGTTTACCAATCGTCTTAAAAACCTCACGCGGTGGTTACGATGGTAAAGGTCAATTTGTGCTGCGCACAGCGGATCAAATGGATCAAGCATGGGCGGAACTTGGCCCTGCCGGTGAATTGATTGCAGAAAGCTTTGTCACCTTCTCGCGCGAAGTGTCGATCATTGCGGTACGTGGGCAAAATGGTGATGTGAAAACGTGGCCTTTGGCTGAAAACCATCATCACAATGGCATCTTGTCGCATTCGATTGTACCTGCGCCAAACAGTGCGGATTTACAACCGGTTGCGCAAGACTACATCACTCGCCTGCTGAATCATCTGAACTATGTTGGTGTGTTGACGCTTGAGCTGTTTGTGACTGACAAAGGCCTATATGCCAATGAAATGGCACCACGCGTACACAACTCAGGCCATTGGTCGATTGAAGGTGCTGTATGCTCTCAGTTTGAAAACCATATTCGTGCTGTCGCTGGCTTGCCTCTAGGTTCAACTGAAGTGGTGCGTCCAACGGTGATGGTGAACATCATTGGTCAATATCCTAAGTCTGAGGATGTGTTGGCACTCAATGGCGCGCATTTGCATCTGTATAACAAAACAGAGCGTGAAGGTCGCAAAATTGGCCACATTACCTTAATGCCGAACGATACGGCTGAATTGACCAATCTCTGCCGAGCATTGGCGAAAATTTTGCCGAATCCACTGGCACTTAGCGAAGATATGAGCATTTAAACTCAAGTTTGAATGATAAAAAAGCGGTCATGTGTATGGCTGCTTTTTTTATGTCTGAACTTCGGGCATGATTGCGCCTCTTCGCAATTGCACACCGTTTATCGGTGGATCGTGATGGATCTATTGATCACAAACGATTCAATCGTTTATACATAATCAGCTGAAAAATCTCCTTAATGATGGACCTTTCTTGGCTCAATCAAACGGACAAATCATCTTCAAAAAAAGAATGGGGGTGAAGTTTTGAATTCAAAGTTGTGTTTTTAAATTTAAAAATATGAATTCATTGGTAGGATTTTAAATTTAAACAATTTGAATTCAAAATTAAAATGATTCGAGTATGTTGGTCTGTATTGTAATTTTTCTCATTAATCTTTTGTTTTTGCTTAAAATAATAAGAAATCGTTAATTTTTAACACTTGTGGATAACTTAAGGCGGCAGTACTTTTGTTTTTAAATTTAAAAGTTTTGAATTTAAATTCATTTGTCTTGTGTTTTGAAATGAATTTAAAAGCTGGGTTGTGGATAATTATTTTTGAATTCAAATTTCAAAAATGAATTTAAAGTTGAAGAAAATATGAATTTAAATTTACGTTTTGCGTCTTTAACTTTTACTTTGAGCTGCTATTGTTAAGACCACAATTTAAATTCAAAAAAGATCAAGGGTATGAAACTTCATTTAGGATTTGTTGTCGGGACCGTTTTCTTGGCGATGACTCAGGCAAATGCCGAGTTGATTATTAATGGTCAGTCTGTTAATGCGTCTAGCTTGCCGACTAAGAGCAGTCATGTGACGCCACAAAATAACTTTCAAGCTTGTTTAGCCAATTTACGTTCATCAGCGATTAATGCCGGTGTGAGTGCATCGACTTATGATCGCTATACGCAAAATCTAAGTCCTGATTATTCTGTGATTGAAAAACTCAATTATCAACCTGAGTTCTCAACACCGATTTGGGATTATCTGTCTGGTTTAGTCGATGAGGAGCGTGTGCAGCTGGGTCAGCAAAAATTGGCGCAGCATCGTGAGGTATTAAATCGCGTCGCGGCAGCGTATGGCGTTCCTGCGGAAACTGTGGTGGCAGTTTGGGGTGTTGAAAGTAATTTTGGTGATATTTCCGGAACTTATCCTTTATTGCAGTCTTTGGGCACGCTGAGCTGCGAAGGCCGTCGTCAAAGTTATTTCCGTGGTGAATTTTTTGCAGCGATGCGAATTTTGCAGCGCGGTGATCTGAATGAATCGCAGCTTAAAGGCTCATGGGCAGGTGCCTTTGGTCATACCCAGTTTATGCCAAGTACTTATGAAGAGTTAGCAGTTGATTTTGATGGTGATGGTCGTCGAGATTTGGTCTCGAGTACGACCGATGCATTGGCCTCTACAGCGAATTTCTTGAAAAAACGAGGTTGGCAAACCGGACAGCCATGGGGTTTTGAAGTCAAAATTCCTGAAGGTATGTCAATTAGTGGTGAAAGCCGCCGTAATAAAAAGTCCTTGGACAGTTGGATCAATCGTGGTGTAGTGCGCGCAGATGGTACGTCTTTGCTACAAGGTGATCTCTTGGGTGCAAGCCAAGCGGGATTGATGGCACCAGCAGGTGCAGGCGGACCAGTATTCTTGGTATTTAAAAATTTTGACGCTATTTATAGTTATAATGCAGCAGAAAGTTATGCCTTAGCGATTGCACATTTATCCGATCGTTTACAGGGCAAAGGTGGCTTTAGTACCACTTGGCCAACCGATGATGCAGGAACGTCACGTGCCGAACGGCGTGAAATTCAGCAATTCTTGCTTAATCGCGGTTATGACATTGGTAAAGTAGATGGACTTATTGGTGATAAAACGCGTCAAGCCATTCGCCAAGAACAAAATCGACTCGGTTTAAGCCCAACAGGGCGTGCAGGACAGCAAATTTTACGAGCCTTTCGTAATGAAAATGCCAAAAGCATGATGAAATAGAAATATGAAATGTAAAAAGGTCTGCTTCTAATCTGCAGACCTTTTTTATTGAACCGTGATTAATAAAAGTTAAACTGCGGTGATGGTGCCTAAAATACGATAACCCTCAGCGCCAGTGACACTCGGTAAATTGCCGCTGAGTTGATGGGTAAAACGCATTGCCAGCCATGCAAAGGCAGTTGCCTCGACCCATGTCGGGCTTAAACCTAAGTCCGCAGTGCTTTGCACCGTCCATTCGTGTTTGCGCAAACGCCAACGCAGTTGTTCGAGTAAATGTGAGTTATAAGCCCCACCACCACAAACATAGACTTCACCGGTGTCCATGTCGGAACGGTAAATGGCTTTTTTAATCGCGCGAGTGGTGAGTTTCATTAAGGTGGCTTGAATATTTTCAGGCATATCTTCTAATTCATCATATTCGAGGTCATTACGCCAATCGAGAATTTGTTCATCTAGCCATTCAAGGTTAAAGTCTTCACGGCCAGTACTTTTTGGTGGCTCTTTTGAGAAAAACTCGTGTGCTTGTAAACGGTCAAGCAGGCTACGAATAGGTTGACCATAGGCCGCCCAATTGCCATTTTCGTCATAAGGTTGACCAGTATATCGATGACACCAAGCATCCATCAAAATATTGGCTGGGCCAGTGTCAAAGCCATAAACCGCTTCAGGTTGGCCAGCAGGTAACATGCTGACATTGGCAATGCCGCCTAAGTTTAAAATCACGCGATGGATGCTGTCATGCTGAAATAAAGCTTGATGGAAAGCCGGTACTAAAGGTGCACCTTGACCGCCCGCTGCCATATCACGACGGCGAAAATCTGAAATTACGGGGATTTTTGTGAGTTCTGTAATGATATTGGGGTCGCCAATTTGCAAGGTAAAGCCGTGCTCCGGACGGTGGCGAATGGTTTGCCCATGCGAGCCAATCGCCTCAATTTTGCTACGATCTAATTGATTTTTTTCGATTAATTCATTAATACCGTGACCAATCATTTGCGCCAGCGCGACATCGGCTTTACCCATGCGGTCGATTTCGTTGTCATTGGGCAAAGTGAGGGCCATCAGTTCATCACGAAGGTCAGGATCAAAGGGTAGCGTAAGCGTTGCATGAATCTCTAAGGGATCAAAAGAAGCAGCGGCAATATCGACACCATCCATGCTTGTGCCCGTCATTACCCCAATATAGATCGCTGTCATGATGATTCTTAAGCCTGCAATATGCTGAAAAAGTGTTAGTATATCGCACAAATTGAATAACTGATGTGTTTGGGTTTTGTGATGTCAAATTTCCTGCCAGCTGAAGAACAACTTGCTCTCATTCAACGAGGCACTCATGAAATTATTTCTGAGGAAGATCTTCTAAAGAAATTAAAAGAGAATCGTCCATTAAAAATTAAAGCGGGTTTTGACCCAACTGCACCTGATTTGCACTTAGGTCATACGGTTTTAATCAACAAGTTAAAAGTGTTTCAAGATCTTGGTCATGAAGTCTATTTCTTGATTGGTGACTACACCGCGATGATTGGCGACCCAACTGGGAAAAGTGCAACACGCCCGCCATTGTCGCGTGAGCAAGTATTGGAAAACGCAAAAACTTATCAAGAACAAGTGTTTAAAATTCTTGATCCAAACAAAACCAAAGTGGTGTTTAATTCTGAATGGTTTGCAACAAAAACTGCTGCTGATCTCATCCAATTGGCTTCACAGCAAACTGTAGCGCGTATGTTAGAGCGTGATGACTTTACAAAACGTTATAACAGCCATCAACCGATTGCGATCCATGAATTTTTATATCCATTGGTGCAAGGTTATGACTCGATTGCATTGGAAGCTGACGTTGAGCTAGGTGGTACAGACCAAACCTTTAACTTATTGATGGGGCGTACTTTACAAGGTCGTTTCAATCAAGAGGTACAAGTCTGCATTACTGTACCGATTCTTGAAGGTTTAGATGGCGTGAATAAAATGTCTAAATCTTTAGGCAACTATATTGGTGTATTTGATGCACCGGGTGCAATGTACCAAAAAGTACTTTCAATGCCAGATGCTTTGATTGAGCGTTATTTTGACTTACTGAGCTTTAAAACTGTTGAAGAAATTCAAGTGTTGTTAAAAGAAGTGGCTGAAGGTCGTAACCCACAAGAAGTGAAGAAAATTCTTGCACTTGAGTTGGTAGAGCGTTTCCATGGCGCAGAAGCGGCTGAAAACGCGCATAAAGGTGCAGGTAACCTGATCACTGAAGGTGAATTACCAGAAGGGACACCTGAAATCACCATTTCACGTGGTGAATTTGGCGGCGAAATTTTCATTACATCGATTCTACGTGAATCTGGCTTGACTAAAAACGCAGCACAAGCAAAAGATGCTTTAGGTCGTGGTGCAGTAAAAGTCGATTGGGAAGTGGTAGATGCAGGTTATTCTGTGTCTGAAAATAAGACTTTGATCATTCAAGCGAGTAAAAAAGCCATCGCAAAAGTCACCTTTATTGATTAATCATTTCTTAATTTTTTAATTAAGTTATTGAATTAAAAGCAGGCTTTGGCCTGCTTTTTTTATGGGATTTATATATTAATAATATAAATAAGCAAATTCAAAAAAAACCTTATAAAAACAACACTTAAATTTTCCAAAATCTGTTGCATTTCTTAAAATTTATGTATAAGATTTCTGCATCTAGAGAGATACAAACCATCTAGAGGGTACATAACGATAACTCCACTTTTTAGTGAGTCTCTTCCCCAGGGGACTCTTTTTTTAGTGGAGAATGAGATAACTATAATAACTACACGATGGATCGACTAAAGATTCAATTCTAAGGGAGAGGTTTTGGGAGAGATCTTTCCCTTCTTTATGTCTAAACTTTTTACTTCCTCCATTTTTTAATAGCTTTATCACCTCTATTTCGTGTAGTGCTCATCACAGTATTCAAAAAAAGGCCCCAAAAGCTGGGGCACTAAATTTTTAGAAGCTGATCTTTTGACATATATATGCTTTAACTGCTTAGCTTTGTGCTTTGAATTGCATAAAGCTGAGTTTGGGTAAAATACGCTTTACCAATGTACCTACCAATAATGCGGTGATAATCGTACCTTCACGAACCCCCACAATTTCATGAAGCACTAATCCACTAGCAATCACGGCAATACTGACTAAGATAATATCGCCATAGGTTTTGCAGTTGCCAAAATCCAGTTTAAAGCGCACAGCGATGGCTTGATAAAGACCTTCAGCGGCTAAAAAAATTAATCCTGCTTGAATAACAAGACTAACGCCGATCGCGGTAATCAGACAGCTTGCCAGACAAGTGAGCAGTTGTAGCGCATAGAGTTCAATACTCCAACCTTGTGTAAGCCACATTAATGCATCGATAAAAGCACCAAATAAAATACCGACTGGGAGTTGCAGCCACTGAACCCATTGAAACTTGGATTTTAAAATCAGCATTTGCAGCAAAATCATCACAATATGCATCAGTACAGTCAATGTGCCGACACTCAGTGGAAAAATATAACTAAAACTATAAGGGACAGAGGAAATCGGTGATGTCCCGAGATTGGAGTGAATCGATAGCACAACGCCAAAGGCCAGTAAGCCTAGCCCACTCAAAAGCAGTAATAAGCGGGGAATAAAATGCGTTGGCATAATTCGACCTTGAAAAATAAAAATAGTGTACGGAATTTAAAAACACTGCTCTATGAGCCAAAAGCCTCAAAATAATGGCGTTTTATAACAGTGATCGTTAATAGTGATTATTAGAGAGCTTTAGCAGTAAATTACATGTGATTTTGGAAGTGATACAGGATTTGTTATTTGAGCTTTAAAATTGTAGTCGTTGAGTGCGAAACTATCATTCGTTGAATATATAAAAGTACATATAGAACTACTGATAGATCTGAATGAAATCTATTAATAGAGGAATGAAAAATTAAATTTTGTGCTTTTAGCGTCTTTAAATAGATTTTTACTACGAAATATAGAGCATTGATGATTTATTAATCAATGGTGTGTAATTAAGGACTAAAAGTGATGAAATAATTTTGCTGGAAATAAATCATCCTTTAAATAAAATTCGGTATAAGTCGAAATATTTTATAAAAAATGGCTAAAAAATAGGTAAAAATGCAACTTTTTTAGCGAAAATGTAGAAAAAAGATACATACGTGAAGAATATCGTGAATTGGGGGTTGCAATGATTCTGAAATCCTCTAGAATGCACCCCATACCGACGAGATAGCCGGAACGAACGAAGCGCGAATCGCTGAGTTGTTAGGGTTTATCGAAGTCCAGCTTCTAG
>NZ_JBLZXR010000047.1:0-2635 GCF_050285345.1 Acinetobacter sp. | reverse complement strand
TGAAGCGCTTAATCCCTGAATGGTGGTTTCTGTTTTCATGTTTACAGCTCGACTTGAAAAGTTTGTTCTTTAGCAGGGAATGAACCCTCTTGGACTGCCGTATGGTACGCCTTAAAAGCGTCCAGAATTGCAGTTTCCCCTGCTTGTTCTTTCATAAAATTACGCACAAATTTAGCCACATGACCACCGGTCAATCCAAGCATATCTTGCACAACCAGCACTTGACCATCAGTGTCTGCGCCCGCACCAATACCAATGACAGGCGTATGTGGAAACAACTCACTAATTTCCTTACCCACTTGTGCCGGAACACATTCCAGCAGAAGTACCGCAGCACCGGCTTCCACCACAGCCTTACAATCAGCAATCAGCTGATCAGCAGCTTCACGGGTACGCGCCTGAACTTTATAGCCGCCAAACACATGCACAGATTGTGGGGTTAAACCCAAGTGTACGCACACAGGAATACCATTGCGGGTCAAGACCTGAACCGTTTCGGCCAGCCATGCGCCACCTTCTATTTTCACCATGTGGGCGCCAGCTTGCATCACCTGTTTAGCACTGATTAAGGCATCATTGAGCGTGGCATAACTCATAAACGGCAAATCAGTCAAAATAAACGCATGCTGATTACCACGGCGAACCGCTGCTGTGTGATAAGCCATATCTGCGACAGTCACAGGTAAAGTAGAATCACAGCCCTGAATGGTCATTCCTAAAGAATCACCGACCAGAATTGTATCAATCTCAGCAACTTCCATCGCCTTTGCCATGCTCGCATCATAGCAAGTCAGGCAGGAGAATTTGCGGCCTTCCGCTTTAAATTTTCTTAAGTCACTTAGACTAATCATCCAGATATTCCTCTTATGACGACTTTCTCAAGCGGTCATGCAAAAAATTAAATATTTGCCCAATTTCCGTCATCCAGCACTGTAAGCGACGGATGTTGCAATAGCGGTAAATCTTTTAATAATTGGCCTTTGAGTTGCAAATTTGCATCCAAATCAAGCAATGGCATCAGTACAAAATCACGCTCCATGACACCAATATGCGGCACAGTCAAACGCTCGTTATGAATCTGTTCTTCGCCATAAATAAGCAGATCCAGGTCCAAAGTCCGTTCGCCCCAATGACGCAGTCGAACTCGACCCGATTCCTGTTCAAAACGCTGCAATTCATCCAGCAATGCCAGTGGCGCCAAATCTGTAATCAGCTGTACAGCCGCATTTAAGTAATTGGGCTGGTCTTGTGGCCCCATTGGAGGGCTTTGATACAGCCTGGAGATTTTCACTGTTCCCAATGTCGCCAGCTTCTGCACTGCTTCGATCAAAATTTGACGCGAATCACCCAGGTTACTACCTAAGCCAATATAGGTTACTGTCATCATTGTGTCGGTCCAAAAACAACCTGACTTAAATCACGTTTGACCCGTTTGCGTTTTAAAATTGGATGATCGTAACCAATTTCGGAGCCATTTGAAGAAGCAGACTGAGCCGGTCTTTCCGGTTTTGCCCGACTCTTGCGTTCACGGCGGCTACGCGGTTCAGGCTCGTTAACCAAAGGTTCAATCTCAACAGCCACCAATTTAGTTTCTACCACATCTTCTGTTGCAGTTTTACGACGGCTTTTTGCACGTTGACGGTTATATTGACTAATGGCGCGCTCTTTTTCGTCCGTCGTCATCTGTTGATACGCATCCCACCACACGCCCATGCCCTGGGTGGTGTCATCGCCAGATTTCTCACGCAGCAACAAAAAGTCAAACCCGGCACGGAAACGCGCATGGGTTGATAAAGCCTGAATTTGTTGCGGCTTCGGATTAAGCAAACGCGTTTGCATTTCCCACACTTCACGAATAAAGGTTTCGGCAAAACGTGGAATGATAGTACGGGTGGCCTGACGTTTTAAAACATCCAAACCGGCTTGTGCTCTTGCCTCTGCAGGAACAACACCTTTACTTAAATAAAAGTTGCAACGCTCTAAGAACGGTTTCCACAACAATACCGCATAAAAGAATGCCGGGTTGATGGTCTTGCCAATTTGAATACGCTGATCGGTATTGATAGCAGCACGTTCAATAAAGGTCGAGATATCCGGGCTGATGTCTGCAAACAACTGACGCCAAATATCAAAATCAATCAACATCGGCAGCACACGATTCAAATGTCCCATGGTGAACAACTTCTGTGATTCATCATATAAGCGGTGCGGAGAGATATCTCGCAGCAACTGGGTCATTTCCGGGGTAAAAATCTCAAGAATTTCAGGTGCAATACTGAAATTTAATTTTGCAGCGAACCGCAAAGTTCGCAGCATCCGTACCGGGTCTTCTTCAAAACGTAAAGTTGGATCGCCCAACAAACGTAAGGTTTTATTTTTTATATCGTCAATGGCATGACAGAAATCCAGCACAATGCCTTTACGCGGCTGGTAATACATCGCATTAATGGAAAAATCACGGCGAGCAAAATCCTGTTCAATGGTGCCCCAATTATTGTCACGTAAAATCATGCCTGAGGCAGAAGTGACTGCCTTTTTAGGCGGTGCACGGAAAGTGGCAACTTCGATCAGCTCGCGACCAGCATAGACATGAGCAAGCTCAAAACGTCGTCCGATAATACGGCAACGTCGTCCG
>NZ_JBLZXR010000046.1:0-14844 GCF_050285345.1 Acinetobacter sp. | reverse complement strand
GTCCATGGTGATAAAAACCATCATAAACTAGACATTTTTATTGGTGAGAATATAGACACTTTAAATGGGTTCTAACACCTTTTGTTCGTATAATGTATATTATGTTAAATAGCATATCCAAGACTGTGGCCTACACAAACCATCTGTTGCCACAGCTCGACATCGTGAATATGCAAAATTATCATTCACGATGCCGAGTATCCTAATGAACATAATATACGTTATGCCGAAATCCGACGCGCTATATGATGATCCAATCTGACGAACAATAATTTTAACTTTGTAATTTCTTCATCATGATCTAATTCTGAGTTTTGCAGCTGCTCTAGCACTGTCTCCAGTAGATCGCGAATGTACTCATAATCATCTTTTTCATCCTACATACTAGGATACCCTATGCTCTATAGCTAAATTCTAAAAATATCAGCACGTAAAAATACCTGTAAAATTCCATTCTTTAAGGTCTTTGGTGTACTAAATAGTTAATTAATCAGCTCTAGTATGAAAAATGAGAGCGTAAATTCTCTATTTTAACTTGGTCTAAATGCGTAAAGTTTGCGTAAAAAAATTACACATTTAGGCCTGCGAACAATATTTTTATTTTAATTACCTTGCTACCCGTATCCCGCCATCTCTACCTTCTGGGCTCAATACAATTTGCCATAGTTGTAAGTTTCTTGAACGAAAAGCGCCTGCGCATGCATTTAAATAATAAGTGAACATTCGTTTAAATCGAGGACTGTAATTTGATTCTATTTGTGGCCAAATTTTAAGAAAACGGGCATGCCAAGCAGATAATGTTAAGTCATAGTCGGCACCAAAGTTATGCCAATCTTCCATGATAAATTTTCCACTACTATGATGCGCAATATTTTCTATTGAGGGTAAACAGCCATTAGGGAAAATATATTTACTGGTCCAAGCATCTCCATTCAACATGGTTGAGTTAGAACCAATGGTATGTAGTACAAATAGTCCATTCGGTTTTAGGTTTCTTTGGACAACCTTAAAATATGTATCGTAGTTTTTTGGCCCCACATGTTCAAACATCCCAATCGATACAACACGATCAAATTGATCATAAATATCACGGTAATCTGTCAGTAAAATATTGACGTCTAATGATTTACAACGTTCCTGCGCTAACTTCTGCTGTTCTTTAGAAATGGTAATGCCTGTGACGGATACTTGATAATTTTTGGCTACGTATTCAGCCAGTCCACCCCAACCGCAGCCAATATCTAGCACTTTCATGCCCGGCTTTAAATCTAATTTACGGCAAATCAGATCTAATTTATGTTCTTGCGCTTGCTCTAAATTGTCCGCATCTTTCCAATACGCGCAGGAATATTGCATATAAGGATCCAGCATCAAGGAAAATAAATCATTTCCCAAATCATAATGCTCCTCACCAACCATCCATGCCCTTTTTTTTGACTGAAAATTTCGAAATCTTGCAATTGCGATACGAATAATATTATTTAAATTATTGGGGATTTTTTTATCAAGTTGCGCGCGTAAAATTTTATAAAAAAAGATATCCAGCCTTTCACAATCCCACCAGCCGTCCATATAGCTTTCACCTAAACCAAGAGAACCTTCCTGTATAATTCTGCTATATAACTGAGGATTATGAACTTGAATATCATGCGGTCGATTACCGTTAATCACGATATCTGCCTGATCCAATAAATTCTCAATTACATCTCTTAAATGATCATCCTGATGAGCAACAAAAGTATTCATATCAACTCCTAAACATTATTAAGTGATTGATTCATATATTTCTATTGTTTCGTGCTTCAAATTTTTATTTTCTATTCATTTATAACTGAATTACTGATCATAAAATACTCTCCTTACAACTTATATACACATATCCTTCATTTAGAAAATCACTTTGTTCGTACTACTCATCCTGTATTTATTTAAAGCTGCGTGTATGATGCGACTGGGTTTCTGCTTTATTTAATTTTCATATGTACAATGCTTTTTCTGACAACAACCAAATTGGCGTTGTTTCTAGCTTTTCTGAACTTATCAATTTGCATTTTCAGGGTGATATGAATGCTATTTGCTGGCATAGAAACTCGCTTGGCGATTTTAAAGAAATTGTAGAAAAAATTGAATTAAAAGAAAATATTACTGAAATTTCGATAGCAGATCTTTTAGCGCTACAGCTTTCAGAAAAAGGCTGTCAGGCCAGAGAAAGAATCTTAGAAGATATACAATTACTTGCCGATTTTGGTGCTTCGCCCTCTCTGAACTTACTGAAAAGCTATGAACGAGATGATGAACTGGATTTTATTTCGACAGATGTTTATTCCTTTCATGTAGACCGTTCACCTATCGGAACGGATACTTTTTTATGCACGTATTATGGTGCTGCAAGCGATATCTTGTCGAATGATCAGGTTGAACAAAAGATCTTGATCCCAGAAATTAGAGATAAGCTCAAAGAATTGCATGATGGCCCAGAAGCTGAGTTTGAAAGCTTTTTGGAAGAATATTATTTTGATCTGCATTATCAGCCTAAACCTGACGCAAAACCTGTGAATTTAGGCGTAGGTCATCTTTGGCGCTTAGCGGTCGATCATCCAGCACAGCAAGTTTTACCTTGTGTGCATCGAGCGCCTGTAGAAAATAATGAATTACGATTGCTGTTGATTTGCTAATGATTAGATTAATTTAAACAGAGTACGAAATTAAATTTTTCCATAAATTGGATACGCGAAAGCGTCCTTCGCAATTGTTCGAGCATAATGCTATTTTAAGATAATGTTTTGCAATAAGTTCTTATAGTTGTTGGTATTCTGCGAGTTTTTGCGAAGGACAATGGTTTGAGTTACTTTTGCCGAAATAAAAGTAACTCAAACCGAAGGTTAATCTTATTGAAATTAATGCTGATAATTTAATTAAAGCCCTTAAACAGAAAAAAACATCCAATCACAATCAACAATACAGCAAAGCATTTTTTAAGTACTGCTGGCGACAACGCATGTGCTGTTTTAGCACCATATTTTGCAGTCACAAAGCTCATAATACTAATACCCAAGAAAGCATAAACATGCACAAAACCCATGGTGTTCGGTACATCAATCTGCTCTTTCATGCCAACAAAAATGAAGCCTAAAGCACCCGCAATGGCAATCGGCAAACCACAGGCCGCGGATGTGCCTACTGCTTTTTGCATGACTACGCCATTTTGACTCAAGTAAGGTACCGTCAGGCTGCCCCCGCCGATACCAAAAATTGCCGAAGCAATGCCAATCCCCGTGCCTGCGCCAATTTGCTTACTTGTCGAAGGTAAAGGTTTGCTGGCATCTACAGCTTTTTTCGCGCCCGTAAACATGGTGTAAGATACCCAAAGCAAAAAGATGCCAATAATCAACTGCAAGTGTGTACCTGATAAAATTCCGGCAATACTCGCCCCGGCAAAACAGCCGATCGCCATGGGCGGAGCAAGATTTTTAAATACGGGCCACATGATTGCACCATTTTTCTGGTGCGCCATGGTTGAGCTGATCGAGGTGATGACAATGGTTGCCAATGAAGTACCGAGTGCCAAATGCATGATGACGTCAGGACTGTAGCCCATTTGGGTAAAGACCACATATAACAATGGGACGATGATGGTTCCACCGCCCACGCCAAACAGCCCAGCGGCAAATCCTGCGAAGGCACCGATGACCAAGAAAATAATGAATTCCACAATATACTGTCTTAAAATTTGATTTTAGATAAAAATTTGAATAAACAAATGATTAAGCTTCTTCAACCTGCCCAACTTGATGATAAGCACGATTGAAATATACGAGGCTTTGATCCTGCTCACTTTTTTGTATTGCAGCCACACGGCAAATAAAAATGCTATGCGTGCCCACTTCCTGAATTTGATCGATCTCGCAATCAAAACTTACCAAGGCTTCCTCAAGTACAGGTGCACCCGTTTCTAGCGTCGTCCAACAGCCATGCTTAAAGCGTTCATCAGCATCCATTTTCGATGCAAACACATTGGAAATCAGCTCATGATTTGCACCCAAAACATTCACAGTTAAAATTTTATTTTCAATAAAATGTTCATGTGAACGTGATGATTTGTTCATACACACCAATAAAGTCGGAGGCGTATCAGTGACGCTGCATACCGCAGATGCAGTAAATCCATAACGGCCAGACATACCTGCAGTTGTAACTACATTAACCGCACTTGTTAACAATGACATTGCATTTTTAAAGTCTGTAGCTTGAATCATCACTTTATTCCTCAGTTACCAGATTGGAACTGCATGTTTCCTATATGTTGTTTTACCTAAGCAACATCAATGCTTAAGCAAATGATCTCAATGAGTTTTGATAAAATTTTGAAATGCGATGATGTGCCCCTTTATATTAAGGACACATCATCGTTTCAGTTGCCTGCTTTCACATAAAGTCGAGATTAAGCAGAAAGTTCTTTACGAATAATTTCTGCACCAACACTTAATGCATTCAGCTTGCCGCGTGCAACTTCACGAGCCAATGGTGCCATGCCGCAGTTGGTTGATGGATAGAGTTTATCTGCATCGACAAATTGCAAGGCTTTACGCAGTGTATTCGCGACTTCTTCCGGTGTTTCAATCTGGTTGGTTGCCACATCAATTGCACCAACCATGACCTTTTTACCGCGGATCAATTCAATCAAATCCATTGGTACGCGAGAGTTTTGACACTCTAAAGACACGATATCAATTTTAGACTGCTGCAATTTTGGGAAAGCTTCTTCGTACTGGCGCCATTCAGAACCTAGGGTCTTTTTCCAGTCGGTATTGGCTTTGATTCCGTAGCCGTAACAAATGTGTACTGCAGTCTCACACTTCAGACCTTCAAGCGCGCGTTCTAAAGTTGCCACGCCCCAATCATTCACTTCGTCAAAGAACACATTAAATGCAGGTTCATCAAACTGGATAATATCCACCCCAGCAGCTTCTAACTCACGTGCTTCTTGGTTGAGAATTTTGGCAAATTCCCAGGCCAATTTTTCACGGCTTTTGTAATGGCCATCATATAGCGTATCAATCATGGTCATTGGACCCGGTAATGCCCATTTAATCGGTTGATTGGTCTGGCTGCGCAAGAACTTTGCATCTTCAACAAACACTGGTTTTTGACGGCTGACTGCACCCACTACACTCGGAACACTCGCATCGTAACGGTTACGGATACGTACAGTTTCACGTTTCTCGAAGTCCACGCCATCCAAATGCTCAATAAAGGTGGTCACGAAGTGCTGACGGGTTTGCTCGCCATCACTGACAATATCAATACCTGCATGTACTTGTTCTTGCAAGGACAAACGCAGTGCATCTTGTTTCGCTTCAAGTAATTGTTCACCTTCAAGTTTCCAAGGTGACCAAAGCTTTTCAGGTTCTGCCAGCCAAGTTGGTTTTGGTAAGCTACCAGCCGTTGAGGTTGGGAGTAATAATTTTGGTTGTACAAGTGCCATGTTAAATCTTCTTTCTCTATATTCGTTAATCTATGGTGTAAATCAGGCAGCGTGTTCTTGGTTCACACTTTCAACTGTAAAATTGGCAGCCCATTCATCCAAAATATCTTTATATGGCTTGATGAAGTTTTCTTCAGTCCATTTGCCTTGTTTTACCGCCAATTGACCACGCTCAACACGGTCATAGACCACTTGAGTCAATGAAAAATCCTGATAGTTCAAACTTGGCTGATAGACTAAACCTGCAGCAGAATTGGTGTTATAAATTTCAGGACGGTAAATTTTTTGGAAACTTTCCATGGTGCTAATCGCACTGATCAACTCGAAATCTGTATAGTCACTCAGTAAATTTCCTGCTGAGTAAAATGCTAGTGGTGCAGCAGCATTTTCAGGTTTGAAATAACGAACGCTTAAGCCCATTTTTGCAAAGTATTCATCGGTACGTGAATATTCGTCATTTTTGTATTCCACACCGAGTACAGAATGCACATTGGCCGTACGGAAATAAGTTTTAGAGGTTGAAACACTAAGGCAAATCACAGGTTGTTTCTTAAATTCAGCTTTGAATACTTCTGAATTCACCAAGTGTTGATAAAGTTTGCCGTGTAAGTCACCAAAACTCTCAGGCTTTTCATTGGTTTTACAGCCTAATGTCGGTAATACCACACTAAAGTCATAATCGCGTACATAAGAAGAAAAACTGTTACCAATCATGCCTTCAATACGTTCATTGGTGTGATGGTCTGTAATGGTGCTTTTCAACATTTCAATGAATGGGAAAGTTTTACCGTTACCTTCAACATCAAGCTCTGCTGAAATAATGTCGATTTCAATTGAATAACGGTCAGCTTTGGGATTATCGCAGCGCGCCAAAGTATTAAAGCGATTGTTGATCATGGCCAAAGTACGGCGCAGATTTTCTTCACGGTGTTCACCACGCGCTAAATTGGCAAAGTTTGTGGTCAAACGTGTACTATCTGCTGGTTGATAGTTTTCATCAAAACGAATTTTTTTAATTGAACATGCAAATTTATTGCTCATGGTATTCACTGCCCTAATTTCTAAAAAATGAAATCAAAATTTCTGTATGGAGTAATTTATACATGAATCAATAGATGAATAAAAATGATTTAACCTCACCATAAAGTGAGTAAAATTCATGTTTTATGTTTTTTTATCATTTTAATTGGAATTCGAGGCATAGAGTTTACTGCTCTCATTCATAAGTTTAAGCTTGTTAAACCAATACACAATGGCTAAAATTAAATGTTTAGATTTAAACTTAATAGAAACTTAAACAATAACTTAAAGTATTTAATATTGATTTTTTGAGGTAGAGGATTTTAAAAAATCTTCGAAAAATTGATTCTTAGGTATATGAGCTAATTTCATTTTTTTGAATTAAAATTTTCCTAAATCATACTTTTTATTTTGTTATTTTAATAGGAACATTAGCTGTTTTAGAAAGTAGATAAAAACTATAACAAATGAATTTAACTCATCTCATCAGCACAAATCTTTAATTTATTCACTCTATAGCTAAATTCTAAAAATATTAGCACGTAAAAATAGCTGTAAAATTCCATTCTTTAAGGTCTTTGGTGTACTGAAGAGTTAAGTAATCAGCTATAGTTCGCAGCTTCATTCTCTTCTAATAGCTAGAAATACTTAAAGTTCTGGGATATTCCCCTTATGGCGAATATCCCATCAATTATAAAAACCGAGAGATTCCCTTTTGGAAAACTGCGATAACCACAAAACTTCAACCTGCAATGGCCGCCTTAACCACAGCGATATCAATTTTCTTCATGGTCATCATGGCTTCAAAAACTCTTTTTGCGACTGCTCGATCAGAGCCTGTGTAAGCTTCGGTTAAAATTCTCGGGGTAATTTGCCAAGAAATTCCCCATTTATCTTTGCACCAGCCGCATTCACTTTCTTGACCACCATGATTGACAATAGCATTCCAGTAACGATCCGTTTCCTCCTGATCTTCAGTTGCAATTTGAAAGGAAAAGGCTTCAGAATGTTTAAAAGCTGGCCCGCCATTGAGACCTAAACATGCAACGCCTAGAACGGTAAATTGAACGGTTAATACATCGCCCTCCTTGCCGGATGGATAGTCACTCGGTGCATGGTTCAGCGCAATAATTGATGAGTCTGGAAATGTCTCGGTGTAAAATCGTGCAGCGCCTTCTGCATCATTATCGTACCAAATACATATCGTATTCTTTGCAATGTCCATTATTTCACCTCATTATTGAAAATATTATCGGTGTAACCGCGCATATTTTTAATTCAATCAAAACGCTCGACTAAAAAGTGCAAGTATTTTTAAATCCTTGACCTCATAGCAAACGTTTCTGTCCATGTTTATTCTGAATGCAATTTTTTATTCGATGAAGAGCAATAATGTAGGCATTTTAATGTCTCCGTGTGCATTTGATATGCGATGTGTTAAGGCTAAATCTCCATCATTATGAGCAACAGATTTAAGCTAAAAAATATACCTTTAACCCAAGTCCTTTGAGATGTAAGAAAGATAAAAAATTAGGCTTAAATAAAAAGGACTAAATGCTATGAATATCACATTTAGTCCTTAACTTGCTTTATCAAACTACCAAATGTTCAGTGAACTGATCATTTGGTAGTTTTTTATCGCATTTAGATTCAACCATTATTGAGTATTAGCTTTTGACATTAATTCACTAATCAAAGCTAGATGTTGATTCAACTCGGTACTTAAAATCAGGCTATTGTTGGCTTGTAACGTGGTCCATTTCTGGTTAGAACCGCCTGTACATCCATAACGTGTTGCGACACCACGGCCATTATCATCAGGTGCACGTCCACCATGTAAATCAAGGCATTGATTCCCTTGTTTAATTTGGTTTTTACCCGCATCCATCGTCCAAACTTGATTGCTCGTATTATTTACACATGGCACTAACTCCATAGAACTCGATAAGCAACGGTCAATGTATTTTTCATTATGGATTTTACCTCTGGCATCATAAATCCATTTTTCAGCAGCCTCACCCGTACAGCCATTTTTACCGCTGATATACGCATTAATTTTGCCTGTATCCAGTTTTTCTGCTTTTAAACAACTGCCTCTCATATCGGGTAAAACCAGTGAAGCACTGTTGGTTAAAGGCGCATCATTGGTTAAATTAATTTTATTGATAAAATTATTGAAGGCGTCTTGTGCGTCTTGATTGCCATTTTTAAGATCACTCGCATAAGCATTTACCCAGCGATTAAGACGATGCAATTGGGTCTGCTGCTGTGTATAGCGCTGCATTTGTTGCTGTGCTGGGCGCGAAAGTTCGTGTCCATATGACTGGTAAGAGCGATAAAGCTCAACCCCTTTAGGCGAAAGTGCTACAACTGGTTGCCCGACCTGACTCATTAATTCTGTTTCGAGCAGCGGCAGCTCAATTTTGCGTAAAGCCTTATATTCCTGCTCTCGACCAATATCTACAGCTGCCGGCAAAGCAGTTGAATAAGGGCTAATTTCAATAGAAGACAGTTTTTGTGCAACTTGTCCTGCATCTTTACAATATAAATCTACAGATTTCGGCTGATCTGCTTGAGCAAGGTTGACGTGCAGTTTATTGACACTATTGGCTTGCATACGCTGCGGTGCAAGCGCAATATTTTCATCAGCCTTTCCTGAAGAAAACTTCACATTGAGCCAACAGCTTGCTGCATCATTTGCCTGACTCGCTTGAGGTAAGTTAAATACATTGCCCCAGTTTCCACGCGCCTCTTTATATAATAAACCCACCTTATTTGTTGGATCATAACCACCTAAAATAGTAAAAACCGGTACGCCAAATTGTTTTGGTTTTAGATAGTGTCCATCTAGACTGTTGTACCAGACTTGATCGGACATCGGTACGGTAGGATATGCGACTTCCATCTGACGAGTATCTTTGTTCCACTTCTTATAACCAGACGGTGAACTTGGATTCCACACATGACGTCCTTCAAAATGCGGTTGGATCTTAAGCTGTGTACTATATAGCCTGTGTAATAGGTATAAGTAGAAATTGCACCCGTCTGGAAACCATCAGATTGTGCATCACGACCATGGCGATATTTTCCTAGAAAAATAGCCTCGCCATTACGCACATCGGTAGGTTGAACCCGTGTTTCGGTCCAAGTTAAATTGCCACGCATCATATTGCGATAAGCAATATATCCCCAACCGCTGTCTGAATGATGTGCTGTCCAAAAATAGTTGCCCTCTTTTTCGCCGACATAATGACCTAAGCCATAATGGTGGCCAATTTCATGGCTAAACTCATTTCCAGAAGAGTAATCTAGAGTCAGCATGCCATTACCACCACTAAGGCCATGGTTGATATCTCCATTTTGATACTTCCCACGCGAATGGTGAGCAACCACACTTTGCGTCAGTTGCGGCTGTTGCTGGCTTTGCATTGAAGCACTGGTTACGCCCCAGTTGGCTAAGTTGATGCCTACACTATAGGTGGACTTGCCAACATTTTCGCGCATGTCACCACTATGTACTCCACCATCACCATCGCTCACAGAGTCATAAATTTTTCCACTTGCAATCATGACTTTTGGCAAAAACACATCATCATATTGACTGACCGTCATTTTCGCTGCAGGAATAGTTTGGAAATAATCCGAACCTGCAAGTTCAGGATGATCAAGCATATATTGATGTGGTGATCGAACGGGCTGCGTCAGCATGCCGATACGGATATTCTGAACCAATAATTCTCCAGCAACAGAGAAATCAATATCTGCTGCGGCCAAAGCGCCGCTTTTCTTACTTTTTGGATCGACGATTCGAATATTTAAACCAGAACGTACCTCATCCCACTTTAGAACAGCCGACCAAGCGCGTTTAGAATATTGAACACGAGGACGATCATCGGTGTTGTTTTGGTCAGATATTGGAATGGATGCTGGATCATTCAACGCAATGGTTCGTAACAACCGCCCGTCCTGATAAATTTCTGCGTTTAAAGCATCTAATTTACCCATATCCGCAGTAGGTGTAATGAGTAAAAGCGCCTCTCTTTCTGTGGTAAGTCGAGGCATCAAGTTTGCTTCGTTATTTTTAGGATCCATTGTGTGACTTTGAGCAAACTGAACCATCGCACTAAAGTCACCATTCAAATCATTTCTGATCGTTCTGCTATTCCCTTCAAGAGTAAAGTCGAAATAACCCAACACATCTGCTGAAAAACTATCGGTTAGAGGTTCAGGATATTTTGAAACTTGACCATTTGCAGAATCACTACCTTCTGAATTTGATCCCCCGCCACATCCGATGAACATGGCTGATAAAGTACATAATGTTAAAAACTTAAGTTTGGATTGCATCACATTTCCCCCAAATAATGCACGACTACATATCATTAAAACAAAAAAAACATTAAATATAATTCATATATATCAATTATTTAAGCCGATCATACCTGATATTTTTAAAAGTGTTTAACTTTTTAATTAATCTAAATTTTTAGACATTTGTATATAATTTGAGGATAAGTAGATGCTGCTAGAAACTATCTGTTCAATTGTAGAAGCTCATACATGACTGCTTAGCTTTATCGAATAGTTTGGAGAAATTAGATGATATTTTTCTGATGTGAACTCGCAGACTCGGCAACTGTCTAGCGATTGCTTATGACAAATGTATATATTTTTTTGAAAATACAGCAGCAAATTAGAGGCGAATTTGCAAGTATTTTAGATTTCTGCAATATCCGGATGGTATGGTTGCAATTGCCTATTTAGGATCGAAAAATCAATAACCGTATTTTCGATAAATTAAGTCAGTTAGGCCGACGAAAATTTTTTAGAATGTGCGTTTAAATTGTATTCTTGTTAATAACAACAACACAAAGAGTGAGAGCAAAAAACGAACGTCATTGCTCTTTATCTATTACTAGCGAAATATACATTTAACGACTTTGGTGAAGTATCAAAAGTCCCTGATTATTGGTCTGAAGATGATATCAGTGTGATATTTGAAAAAAGTGGTGCAGCCAAAATAAATAACCAGACCACAAGAATAAATGCTGACGTTAATGCAGGCATGCCTATCGGCTCTAAGGTAGCAGAAAGTGCTGCGAACACAAAAGAGGTCACAATGACTGCCAATAGGCCATAAAGAGCGGTGGATTTATTGATCAGAAAAATCCCTCCAGCAAATGTGATGGCTGTTAATACATTATTAAACCCAAATACACCTGCACGAATCGCTGGCTCCGCCGCGCCCATCCCCCAAGCAATGAATACGCCAAGTAATGAGCCAAAGAATGCAGCCATGCAAGCGATACGTGAATTAATGAATAAACCAATAAGAAAGATTACACCTGTCACGCTATTGCCCTGAAAAAATACTTGTGAAATTCCAGTAAAAACACCTTCAATCACCGTAGAAGTCGTTACGATCCCTTCAATACTTATCGCTGTTGAGGGTAAGTTCGCTGTTGGCAACATTCCTGTTGACTCCAACTGACCAAAACGAGCACAAGCCAAGATAAACAACAATGTTGTCACTACAAATGGTGCAGTAAGCGTAGGAAGCTTCCAGACTTTGGTTAGCGTGAATGTGGCTGCCATAATAATCGTACTGCTGGCGGTGGCTAAAATAACATAGCCCCAAGTAATCCATGTTGGCTCAAGAAAATATAACAGAGCAATTGCAACTAAGGCACCATTGAAACCAAAGAGTCCCTCTCGGATACTGGCAGCATTCACACCCAATAAGCTTGCACTGAATGTACTGATGATTGCACCCAATAAAGCAGCACATCCTAATAATATGGAGTTGTAAAAAATTCCTATTAAAAAAACTAAGCCTGTATAGCTATTATTTTGTAGCATGACTTGCCCGATCCCGCGTAATACGGAATCAATAAAAATCAATAGTGAGGACGGTTTCTGTGATTGATTTTGAATAATCAGCCCTGTACGCGATAGGTTTTTAATAGTATTACTGAAGTATGGATGGGTCATTTCATATTTCTCATGATTACAAATCAAATGCTTAATTTTGAGTTAATCGTTAAGTAAGTCGAATAATGAGGAAAAGATACTCTAAACCTCTATCCAGCTCCATCAGCAATGCTTGATTGAAGGACCGAGTCCTCACATATTTGTCAGATATTAAAAATAGTTTCTTTGTAGTGGGCGCTTATTGTTTAAACTCCAAATTGTTTAAACTCCAATCAGCCCACTTTCAAAAATATGCTTACAAATTAGACTTATTTCATTGAATTCAGGTTGCTTTGCTTTTTTTGCGTAACAGAATCCGTCGCATCACGAGCCATAGCAACACTTCCTAATACATTGCCATCATTATCTTTAATTAAGGAAAAACTCATTTCTACATAGAGCTTTTTCTCTGCATCTTTATGAACGACTCGCGTTAAAGTGGGTTGACCTGATAATCGAAGATTTCCACTTTGGATAGCCATATTAAAGCCATGCCAATGTGCTTTGCGTGCACGTTCAGGAATGATTGCGTCAAGGCTTTGTCCCAGCATTTCAGCCTTTGAAAATCCAAATAATCGACTCGCAGCATCATTCCAACGTTGAACATTGCCATGATGATCTGCATAAATTACTGCATCACTGGTTTGTTCTATAATCCACTCAGCAAGTTCATTCTTACTCATCATCTAACTCCTTTTTTATAAAAATGTTACTCATACCTTTTAGGGATAATGAGTAACATAAGATGCCGTGTTGCTTATTTTATATAAATAATATAGCTGATTACTTAACTCTTCAGCACACCAAAGACCTTAAAGAATCGAATTTTACAGCTATTTTTACGTGTTGATATTTTTAGAATTTAGCTATATGTGGAATGTGTAAGCTTAAGTCTACAAATCTCATTGAATATAAATCTCTTATGCGAGAGTTTGATAATATTCTTTATCAGTTACAAAGCCTTTAATTTGTTCAGTAAAGATATTGGTTTCAAAATGAATAATATAGGTTCTTATAAGTCTAATAGCATATTAGACTTATATCATTTTATGGTAGAAAACAAGAATAACGAAATTTAATCGTTTATAACGACACAATATGATGTCCGGAAAGATGTTAATTGTTTTATGAATAGATAAGTTTTTGTTTTTATTATAAATTGCTTACAAATATAGTAACTTTAGAAACTAACGATGAATATATATGAAGATTTATTACAGCTAAGACTGGATTTAGAACGGTTAAAGAAAGATCAAACCCTTCCAATAGATGTAATTGAACAACGTTTTGTCGATTCAATGAAAGATAAGATGATTTTTAATTACCAAGAAGCTCTATCTAAATTCAGTGAGATAAATGAAGATGTAATAGCTAATTTTGACCAAAATACGATTCTAGCTTTTTTAACTTCAGTTATTCGTAGGGAACGTTTTTTAGAAGGAACTCTCCCTCATAATCTACGTTCAGGATTAGTTTTAGTCGCATTAGAAAGATTGGCTATCTTAGTAAATGCAGAGCATAAAGTCATGCTGAATGATATTTTACAAATCAAAAACTTAGATAATTTAAAAATTAGACTGAATGTTATGTTTGGCGGAAATTGGAATCCAATTGAAATATTTAAAGATGGAAATATGGATGAGATTCTGAAAGGACACTATTGGAACTATAGTTCTAAAAAATCATATAAAGACGGTCAAACAACTGTGGGGTTAATCCGAATAAAACCAAATGAAGATTTATGGTTATTGATTCATGTTGGAAAAATTACAAAGGATTTGAATAAATTCAATGATGTTGGTTATGAGTTTGAAGTTTTAGAAAAATATCGTAAGTATTTTGGACGAATTATTGTTAAGTATAAAAATTCATCTCAGACACTCATACGGAATGCTCTAACGATCATTAATGATTGTGAGATTCATCAAATATTGCCTGATGTATTTGATAATGATCTTTTCCCAGGATATGAAAGTGTGAATATTTCATGGCAAGAATTAACACGAGTAATTGATAAAGAGTCGTGGAAGACTGCACTACAAAATCAAAAAGCAGTGTATTTAATCACTGATATTTCAAATGGGAAAAAGTACGTTGGTTCTGCATATGCTGAAAATATGTTGCTCAACAGATGGCAAAGTTATGTGAAAAGCAGGCATGGTGGAAATGTTCAATTAAAGTTACTATCAAAGGAACACATTGAAAGTAACTTTAGATATTCGATATTGGATATATTTAAATCAACAACAGATGATAAAGTTATATTAGGTAGAGAAAGTTGGTGGAAAGATAGGTAGTGTTCAAAAAACTGTGTCATTTCCTTAAACTGTTAAAAACAGGAATGATGCATTATGGCAACTACATTTGAT
>NZ_JBLZXR010000045.1:0-9877 GCF_050285345.1 Acinetobacter sp. | reverse complement strand
ACTAAGTTTAGAGTTAAAGATATTGATAAATTATTTAAAGATTACTGTAATGATTTATTTGGTATTTAGCTATAGATGATTGCTAAAGCATCCAAAAGTTCAATATTGGCGGACGCTAACTCTAAATTAATGGTACGCCTATATGCTTTGAGGCATTCATCATCTTTTAAGGAAACCATTAAACTTTCTATTTCAGCAAAGATTTGAATCAATTTTTTTACATTTTCTAAGGTGGAATTTGGCATTTTTGAAAAAAGTCATTCGATTGTAATTTGGATGTCATTACAAATATGGTGTTTTTTAATGGAATGAATATGTTCTGAGTTTATTCCCTCTAATAGTGATTAGAGGGAAAATAACGTTTAGCCAGAAATGTACTGTTGTAATTGGTCAATCAATTTGCGTTGATCATCCATCGCGGCTTTGACCAAGTCACCGATAGAAATGAAGCCTTTAAGTACATTCTCTTCAATTACGGGTAAGTGGCGTAAATGACGATCCGTCATTAACTCAAGGCATTCTTCTACTGTTGCGGCAGTTGTTACTGTAATCACGCTACTGGTCATAATTTCATTGACTGTAGTATCAAATGAAGTTCGTTCCATTAGTGCGATTTTACGTGTGTAGTCACGTTCAGATAAAATACCGACCACGCCATCTTCATTGGTAACCACAAGCGCACCAATGCCTTTTTGCGCCATGAGTGAAATTGCTTCAAGCACAGTCGCATCTGGGCTAATGGTATAAATTTCTTGATAAGTTTTGTCTTTGAGTACTTGTGCAACTGTTGTCATTTATTGGGTCCTTTATAATATTTTTCTTCAATTTAACTTAGCTTGAAATTTCAAAAAAGCCAATACTTTTCAGTGTATATACGCGTTCAAATATTGACTACGCCATTTGAATGGTCGAATTTTCAAAAAAGAAATGGCGCATTTGTGAGGTTGTTAACTTCAACTTGATATTACTTGAGCTATAAAGCGCAGGAATGACTTTGAGTCGCGTTAGGGTAGGTAACAACGATTCTTCAAAGTCACGTGGTGTAATGCGCCGTGGAGTGTAGTTGGGCCAGTTTTTCTTTGCATATTTATGTGCTTGGATACCGTTTAACCAAAATGGGAAAATAATATTGTCTTGATCACTGCTCATTGCCCAACCTTGTTGGTGATAGAGTCCCCAGAGAACTCCACAGTACATCATTGTTTTTAAGATACTAATTTTAAAAAATAAATCTTTTTGAATCGGCTTATATTGCTTTAATGTAGACATCATATGCGGCGTGTAGTTGATGTTGCTCCTATTGTAGGAAATTTTGATGAAATTACTGTGTAAGCTTTGAATTTGATTGTAAGAATTTATGTGATGAAAAGTTCGAGGGTGTAAAAAACGCCACCTGAGTGACGTTGTATTATGCTTGCAATGTGGCCATGTTCTGCCAATATTGCGCTTTGAGTGAATCGCGTTCTACGCGGAAACCTTGATAATAAAGTTCTGCTAAGAACAATGCCGCTTTACCATGACCAGCTCGAGCTGCTTCTTCCAATTCGCGAACTGCATCACTGAAGTTCATTTGTGATTGAATTGTGTTGACCGCATTTGCGTATACATGCTCAAGGTCATGTTGAGAGAATTGTTGAATCATATTTAACTCCTTATTCTAATTATGATCATTGAAGGGCCCATTCTTTAGCCCTTTTAACTAATATAACTAAGTATTATTAAACTAATATTACAATTGGATTGAAATGTCAACTATTTGTGTGAATATTGGCGAATTTATGCTGTTTACACGATTAAACAATGAACAATTACTTAATTGATTAAGATACTAGCATAAGAAGTTGTAGATAATAAGGAGAAGTACATGAGTAGAATATTAGATGGCATGACTTTAGATTATCCTCCTACATATACTCAAATTGTGGAGTTGGCACATTTACATCGCCGTAAACTCGATGAAGCTATTTTTCATCAAGAAGTGCATTTGGGGCATTTTGGTTTAGCACAACGTAAGCGGGTATATGATTTCACTCGTGATTTAGATAAGGCTCAACGTTTGGAATTTTATAATGCCTATAATGGCGAGTTACTCAGAATAGCAGATGATGATGAATTACATCCTGCGAATGCAGAGGGGGGTGTGAGTGTTTTTGCTATATTTATTGTTTTGGCAATTATTGCAATGATCCTCTATTTTGCGGTAATTCGTAGCATTATTCACTAAAAAATAGGATTGGTTCACAAAGCTTATTTGAAGTGATGTAGAAATAAGCACGGTGACTTGAACTTATTGAAAGGCAGCCATACACTACTTTGAACCTGAGGTAGTGTATGACTATTGATTTAGAAAAAATTATTCAATTCAAATCTAAAATACAGCTGGAACAAATCTATAATATTTTCGTTGCAGTCATGATTGCAGTGATATTGGTGCTGGCTATTATCGCGTTATTTCGTCCTATTTCTACTAAGCAATATCACAATATCGCTCAACTGGCTTTGCAGCAAAGCTATCCAGAAACGCAAGATATGGCACTGCTATTACAGCAACAAGAGAAAATTCACATTGGTGCTTATCTTAAATTGATGCATGCGTATCAGATGGAGTCTGTACGGGCACATCAACTTCCGGCTTTGTCAGAGGAGCGGCCTGAATAGCAGGAACTTGTCGAGTCGGCGTAATTTGTAAATTACTCTCTAAAATAGCCTTAATTTCTGCTTTATCAATCTCTGGATTGACGATAATTACCGTCATATTTTCAGGATGTATATATTTACGCACTGCATTTTGTACGTCACTCACGGTAATTTTTTCCAGAGATTTTTGATATTGCGCTAAATAGTTCGCAGGTTGGTCATAAAAACCAAATGAGCCAAGCTGAGCATTAATGTTGGCATTGCTGCTGTAATTATTTGGAAATGATCGCAACATTCCTGCTTTGGTTTCTTGCATTTGTTTCTTATCAATGGGCATTTGCACAAAGTTAGTCAAAGCTTTGTGTGCGACGCGAATACTGTTCATCAATTGATCTTGTCGAGTGCTATAACTAAAACTAAAAATACCCGGTGCTTGGCTAAAACTAAAAGTGCTATAAGCACCATAGGTATAACCACGTTTTACACGCAGTTCTTGCATTAAAACAGAGTTAAAACCACTGCCGCCAAACATACGGTTTGCAACTTCAAGAGCAAGTCGGTCAGGATTATTTCGAGTAGTTCCCAAATGTCCGAACATGACATTGGCTTGGCTGGAATTAAAGGGAATATGAATAATATCAAAACCGGTTTTTTCTACAGGATTACTAAGTGCTTTGGCTTTTTCGCCTTGCTTTAAATTTCCAGAAATCCGTTCAGCTAAGTTCTGCGCATCTTTGGGGCTTAATTTGCCAGTAATGGCAATATTCATATTTTGCGCAACTAAAAATTGATCCCGAAAAGCTTTAAGTATGTCGGGTGTAATTTTTTTAATGCTGCCATTGGTTCCAGTAATCGGTTCCGCATAGGGGTGTGTGCCATAAATTGCGCGATAAAAGCGAATGCCCATTAAGCGGCTCGGATTTTCTTGAAGTTGTTTTTGACCTACTTGGTTGTTGCTGAGTGCTAAATTAATACTCGAACTTTTAAAAGTGGCATTTTTGAGGATTTCCATCATCATGCTGAGTGCAGGTTCAAGTTTCCTCGGATCAGACAGGACGCGTAAGCGAACCACAAACATGTCTCGATACGCTTGTATACTTATTTTTGCTCCAGATTGATCGAATACTGAAGCAATTTGTGTGGCATTGTATTTTTCGGTGCCTTCATCCATTAAGCGGGCTGCCATATTGGCTACCCCATACAGTCCTTTGCTAACTTCTTCATCACGAGCAGAGCCAGCATTGAAGGTTAATTGAATATCAACCATCGGTAAGTCTTTAGATTCAACAAAAAGTGTTTTCACGCCATTTCTATTTTTGAGCACGTGCACATGCGGTGCACGATAGTCTTTATCTACTTGTAAGTTTCTTAGACTTTGCAGCATAGCAATCGATTGCAATTGGCTAGGATTGTCATTGAGATCAGGCGTACTTTCAATATAGCTTTCAGCGTAAAGTGCCGGACTAATTGCAGTAAGCAGGCTTAAGCATAAAATAGAATATTTAGTCATGACTTTTCCTTACTGCACACTGTCATTATCGAGTGGTTGAAAGATTTGTTGGTCTTTGATTTCACTCTCGGGTTGGATGGATTTTGCAGGTTTATCAGTATTAGGTGTATTTTTTTCAACTGGCTCAGGTAAAAGATACATGGTGCTTAAATTTTCACGCACAAAATAAGCATTGGCGACACGTTGAATATCCTGTGCGCTGACATTTTCATATAGCTTTGGAAGTTCATCCATAAGCCTGAAACTCAAGCCATTGACCTCAAGATTCCCAATAGTTTTTGCTTGGCTAATAATGTCGTCTTGATTGTAAATTAAATTGGAAATAAATCGTGTGGTCATGCGCTCAACTTCAGGTGCTTTGACCAATTCGGTTTTGAGTAAATCTATTTCATCTTGTATGGCTTTTTGCGCTTGCTCCATTTTGATGCCATCTGCAGGTAGGGCAGAAATACTAAACAGACTATCTCCACGATTATAAGGGTCATAGGATGTACTGACGGCAGTCAAAATTTTACGATCTCGGACTAATTTGTCTTGTAATCGAGATGAAATTCCACTGTCGAGAACATTGCGAATAATATTGAGGGCGTAAGCATCTTGTGGATTTTTTGCAGTCGCAAGGGAGCGTACATTCCACGCCATGTATAAATTAGGTACTTGGACGGGTAAGTTGAGTTCCATGTGGCGATAGCCAACACGTTCAAACTCCAAAACATCATTTCGAGAAGGTGTTTTACGCGAAGGAATATCACCAAAATATTTTTGTACTTGTCGTATTGCTGCTTCGGCATCGACATCACCGACAATCACCAAAATCGCATTATTGGGCGTATACCAATCTTTGTACCATTGTTTTAAATCGGTCAATTGAATATTTTGCAGATTTTTCATATGACCAATAATTGGTTGTCGATAGTGGCTGGTCGGATATGAAATCCATTTAAAGCGCTCATAAGCCAATGAACGTGGATTATCATCCGTGCGCTGTCGGCGTTCCTCCATCACCACTTTAATTTCAGGATCAAAATCTTGTGGCCGTAAATGTAGATTACTCATACGGTCAGCTTCAAGTTCGAGCGCCATCGGGAAGTAAGCTTTGGGGTAAAGTTGGTAGTAATTAGTATAGTTGGTAGAGGTTGCTGCATTAATACTGCCGCCGTAAATGCGACTTAAACGGGTAAATTCATCATTGGGGACTTTAGTGGTGCCTTTGAACATCATGTGTTCCAGTGCGTGAGAAATACCTAACAAGTTCCCCGATTCATCGCTACTTCCAACTTGGTACCAGATCTGTGTCATGACCATCGGTGCTCGGTGATCTTCTCGAATGATGACTTTTAAACCATTTTTAAGTGTGGTTTCAAAGGTACTGCGGGTCAGTTGACTACGATTGTCTGCGTATACAAATGGAGTGCTGATTAAGCTTGCGGTGATCAGACCAATGGGAAGAAGAGATTGCAATAAATTTTTGAAAAAATAGGAAGAAACCGTTTTTTTATAAGACACAAAGTTATCCGGTAAAATGCATTTTATAGCCTACTAGTTTTCCTAAACTCGAATTTGAATGCAAGTTCAACATGTTGTTTTTTGGTGTGCTGATGCTGAGGCTTATCGGAAAAGCTCAAATTGAGATAACTTATGTTAGAATCTCATTTTTTTAACGCAGTGCTTTTCAAGGATTCGGCATGCAACAGCAATCTCATGGGCAGAATAAATTTTTGATTGATGCTGATATCGGTGATGACGATGTCACGTTACCGAGTTTACCTGCGGTAAATGTGCCGATTATCGAAACACCGAAAGTGCAGCAAGACGTTGCTCCCGCTGTAGAAGAGACTGATTCTGAAGCAGAAGAAAGCAAATCTAAAGGTGGCTTCTTTAGCCGTATGAAAGAAGGCTTATCAAAGTCTCGTAAAAATTTAGCCGATGGTATGGTCAATATCCTGATTGGTGGTAAGGAAATTGACGATGAATTATTGGAAGAAGTTGAAGAACAGCTGTTGGTTGCAGATATTGGTGTAGAAGCAACCAAAACCATTATTGCTAACTTGACTGAACGTACAGAACGCGGTGATTTGATTTATTCACATTCATTATATAAGGCGTTACAAGAAGAATTGGTCGCATTGCTCGCACCACGAGTGAAGCCATTACATATCGACACTAATAAAAATCCATTTGTGATTTTAGTGGTTGGTGTGAATGGTGTAGGTAAAACCACAACCATTGGTAAGTTGGCGAAGCGCTTACAAGGTGAAGGTAAAAAAGTCATGCTTGCAGCGGGTGATACTTTCCGTGCCGCTGCAACTGAACAGTTGCAAATTTGGGGTGAGCGCAACAATATTGCTGTGGTTGCGCAAGGTCATGGTGCAGACTCAGCTTCAGTGATTTTTGATGCTTTTGAAAGTGCGCGTGCAAAAGGCGTAGATGTACTGATTGCAGATACCGCAGGTCGTTTGCATAACAAAGGACACTTGATGCAAGAGTTGTCTAAGGTTAAACGTGTTATGCAAAAAATTGATGCGACAGCACCACATGAAGTGATGTTGGTGGTTGATGCAGGTACCGGTCAAAATGCCATTAACCAAGTTGAAATGTTCGATGAGGCTGTGGGTTTAACAGGTTTAACCATTACTAAGCTTGATGGTACTGCAAAAGGTGGTGTGCTCTTCAATATTGCTAGCCGTACACATGTGCCAATTCGCTTTATTGGTGTTGGTGAGAAAATAGATGATTTACGTCCATTCTCTGCCAAATCTTTTGTTGCAGCTTTATTTGAAACAGATAAATAAACTGTGTGATGTTTCACATAAACTCCGCTAAGTGCGGAGTTTGCTGTTTTTGGGCTTACTGATTGATTTAAAAAGCAACATGTAAATATTTTATAAGCAGTAATCATCTAAATAAACCCTTAAAATATTTATGGAATAGTGTGTTTTACTTAAATAATATTTGGGATATTAGAGATGGCATTGCTGGATAAAATAGGTCATGTGCTGACAGCGGATATTACGAAAGACTTTAAATTAAAAAAGAAAAATGATAAATCAGAAATCGAAGTTTCATTTGTAAACCAATTAAAGAAACGTCGTAGTGTTTATGATTTAGGTAAAAAAGTTCATTATAGCCAAGCTTATATTGCTGAGTTGATTCAAGAGTCGGTTCGAAGCTGTCCTTCTGCCTATAATTCACAAAGTACCCGCATCGTGGTGTTATTTGGTGATTCACATCAAAAGTTTTGGGATATCGTAAAAGATGTGCAGCGTAAAGATGTTGCTACTCATGTATTTGAAGGCGTTGCATTAAAAATAGATCAATGTGCAGCAGGATTTGGTACAGTTTTATTTTATGAAGACCAAGCCGTTATTCAACAACTACAGAAGAAAGTTCCATTTAGTGCGGCAGATTTTCCAGTTTGGTCTGAACAAACTTCTGGAATGGCACAATTTGCCGTTTGGACCTCACTTGCAGATGCAGGCTTAGGTGCTTCATTACAACATTACAATCCATCCATCGACTATGCTGTTGCGGATCATTTCGATATCGATAGAAATTGGCTTTTACGTGCGCAATTGGTTTTAGGCTCAATCGAAGGTCCTACACCAGAGCGTGAAGAGCCTGAAGATCAGGAACGTTTTCGCGTGTATGCTTAAGCAGGTTTTTTCTTGAGTTAAATTTGTAGCAAGATGATCTATTGAATGATTTAGTATTTAGATTGCAATTAAACTTGAGAATTAACAAATAAGAAATTGATTGTTCTAGAAATAAGACACAAAGTTGTAAATATAGTCATGTAACTGTTAAAAACTTCATTTAATATTAATTTTAAATCCATACGATTCAGAATAAAAAAGAGGTTGCTATGTTATTTCTAGATCACATCAAACAACGCCGTACGATTTATGCCATTGGTGACAATGTAAGTTTGTCTCAAGCAGAAATTGAGCACACAATTCAAGAAGCAGTGCGCTGGAGTCCATCAGCATTTAACTCTCAAACTTCACGTGTGGTCATTTTATTTGGAGATGCACATCAAAAGTTTTGGAATATCGTACGAGAAACACTGCGTAAAATGGTTCCCGCAGAAGCTTTTGAAGGAACCAACAATAAAATTAATGGTTTTGCTGCAGGCTTTGGGACAGTATTGTTTTATGAAGACCAAGCTGTGGTGAAATCATTACAAGAGCAGTTTGCACTTTATGCAGAACATTTCCCAGATTGGTCCGAACATTCATCAGCTATTGCACAATTTGCAACTTGGACGGCATTGGCGGAAAAAAATATTGGTGCTTCATTACAACATTACAATCCTGTTGTAGATGAAGAAACTGCCGAAGTATTTGATATTCCAGAGAACTGGAAATTACGTGCACAGCTAGTATTTGGTTCAATTGAAGCTACTGCGGGTGAGAAAACCTTTATGGATGAGACTGAGCGTTTTAAAACTTTTAATTAGTCATAACTGTTATCAATCACAGGGCACGAATATCGCGCCCTTTTTTTATATGTAAAAAATGCGGTACATATCAAAATCAAGACTTGAAAGTGAATATGTACAATAGGTCTACTGTCATAAGGTTGTCATATACGCATTGCATAGTGCAGACAAACCTTAATAATTGAAAATGAGTGTAAAAGATGACTTTAAGATTAACAGTTGCCGCTGCGGCATTATTATTCAGTAGTGCTGGTTTTGCAGCTGTAACATTGACTGTGCCGGAAGAAATTAAAATTGTGTCAGTCAATGATCAAGAAGTTAGTGGTGGTTTATTTCGTTCAGCTGAGAAATACACATTAAATGCGGGTGAAAATGTAATTAATATTCGTTATAGCGAATTCTTTCAACATTCAGACAATTCACACGATATTCTAAAATCAGGTATTGCTTCTATTCGTACACCTGAATTGGTTGATGGGCAAGAATATCGACTTGCATTGATTAATGCACCGAAAAATTTTGACCTTGCCCAGAAATATAAAGACCAACCTGTATTTGGCTTATATAACAAGTCAAATCAATTACTGGTTCAGCAAGCTAGGGTTAAACAAGAACAAAAAGCAATTTTCTCTAATGGCGTATTTGGTAATGCAATTGATTTAACCAAAAAAAATGCAGGGTCTGTGAATCAGCCAGCGCCAGTATATACAGAAGTAGCTACGGTTAACTCGACTAAGAATAAACAAGAAGCTGTTTCTGTTGTTGCGACATCATCTGTAAGTAATGTTGGAGTAGATCAGCAATTGATTCAACTTTGGCAAAAAGCCAATAAGGCAGAACGTCAAAAATTTATGAGTTGGTTAGTGGAACAAGCAAATTAAAGCAGACTTAAATTTATAAATAGCTAAAGTAATGTTAAATAAAGAAAGTCCGGCCATTCCCAGACTTTTGGATAAGTTGTCACAACTAAAGTGAAAATAAATCTACGAAAACGCTTTTTTATCTAGAAAAATAGAGATATATTGAATATTAAGTAAACGATAAGTTGAATCTGGTTTAAAAAACAAACAATCAATTTTAATATTATGGAAATATCTATAATAGGGGCTTGTGTTTGTTTTAAAACTCTATAGAATACGCTGCATACCAACGCAGACAGCGAAACACTTGAGGTGTTAAGTTGTTGGTTTGGTTTTTCTTTTTACTGACGAAGTATCAAGAAGATCATTAAGAGATTATGAAGAACAACTTGTGTGGATTTTTACTAGTTGATCAGTCGAAATTATTTTCAT
>NZ_JBLZXR010000044.1:0-55620 GCF_050285345.1 Acinetobacter sp. | reverse complement strand
TTGGTTGCATAGTAAACAGGAACAAGTGCGGCACCGCCGAGTAGAACAGCGACAGCGATAGGTAGGGCCTTACTCATGTAGTATTCCAATATAGGGTTACCGTTAATGTTCAGTCCATCTTAGCAGAAAATTTTCAGAAATCTTGCGTCTGTGACGGAAATTTACTTTAGCATTCGATGGGCTTAATTAGGCCATTAAAAAAGGCCAGAGTAGTTCTGGCCTTGGGGTTTAATGAATTAAATCCAGATCAATACATCACGATACTGCGTGCATTCAGTAAGAGAATAATTGCTTATCTAGAGGGAATTCAATCCCGATTGAAGCACCACCATCCTGGCCATGCAAGTCGGAATCGCTGATCCAGCCATTCACTTTTAAAGGAATATCTGAACGCAGATAATGGGTCCAGGTCAGATCCAGCGCTTTGATTTCATCTTGCGCTGGAAAGGCTAAATTAGTAGTTCGGTTGGATTCATTCAGCTTGGCAAATAGCACTCGAGCATTCAGTCGGTTTAAAGGATCAACACGAAGATCACCCCCCACCGAAACCATTTGTCCATCTCCTCCCATGGCATGTGCCAAGGGATAACCATGCTGGTAGAAGCCATCTGTATAGGTGCTGTTGTGGTTGTAGGAGACACCCCGAGCTGTGCCATTGGTGCGTGTATCGGCCCATTCTGTATAGAGTTGATAAGGCATATTGTTATAGCTGGAAGAATAATCGATACCGGCCAGATACATTTTTTTAGACGGCAGGCCGCCTGCTTCATCTTCACCGACATATTGGGCATAGACACCCATCGGAATCTGAGCAAGAGACTGCAGGTTTAAACGGGCATCAAAGCCGGCAATCTGGTTGGATGGATCTGGCTCGCCGGTTCCTCCATTATCTTTATTCCCTACAAAGGCATCCCAAAGTGAGCTAAAACTTTCCGGGCGACCTTCACCTCCCCACTGAATTGCTCTGGATGCGCCCAGTTCTAAAGACTGCAAGGGTTGCGCTGTCACACGTAAACCAATCAGCTTGGCATCTGGAACCGCAGTATAGTCATCTAACTGACCGGCAAAAGCCTGGTATTGCCATGGACCGATCCAAGAAAGCCATTTCGTTTCAAACGCATGCTGTTCAGCACGCTGTAGACTGACCCCATATACCGGTCGGCTGGCATCGCCACGAATTAAACTGCCATCATGGCCAGGTCCCCAAAATGTCGGAATCTGACCGGCGATTATCCATTGATTCCACAGCTTGCCAGCGATATAGGAACCTTCCAGATTAACGTCCTGGTCATGATCAATCTGTGGGTCTTTTTCTGCATTGACCCGGAGTCTGGCATCCCAGGACTGACCACCCGCATTCAGTTCCAGGCCGGCCTGATACTGGGCTTTTTCCCGGTCGGCAAAGGCCTGTGGTATATTTTTCTGTTCAGTTTCTGCAAACAGGGAAGCTTTCAAGAACTGATTATTGGCATTTAAATGGGCCAAGACACTATCAATCACTTTTTGTTGGTTGTGATCACTGATGTTTGCTTGAGAAAGAGCACGTTGAATTTCGTCCCCACTCATCGGCCAGGTCGAAGTACTGATTTGAATCACACCTTGCTGGTTCAACCAGTTTAAATCGGTACGCAGGTTCTGGTCATTTAACACAATACCTTGGGCAAAGGTCAGTGAGGAGCTCAGTGCCAGGCTAGCGAGCAATATTCTTGATTGAAACATTCTTATCTTCCTAAAGCTTTTAAATAATTGTTAGCAGAAATGGTCATCAGAATCAGGGGGAGGTCAATTGAGTAGATCGATTGAGGCGAAATATCAGCGCAGTGAATGGTCCAGTTGCCATAACCAGCTGGACCATTCAGCGAGAGAACAGATTAATCCTTATCTTTCTGTGCAGTATAGGCATAGGCATAATTATAGCCGTAACCATAGCCATAGCCGCCATTGGCTTTTTGGACATCATTGAGAATCACACCATTGACTTTGATATTGGCCTGTTCAAAGCGATTTACCGTGATTTCTAGTTCTTTGATCTGAGTTCTGGCATGACGGGCCACCAGCAAGTTCACCCCGGCAGACTGGGCAATAATAATCCCATCTGTGACCGCGAGAATCGGCGGAGTATCAATCACCACATGATCAAAGCTGGCTGAAGCCTGATCCAGAAAGGCCTGAAAATGCGCCGTACTCAGCAGCTCGGAAGGATTGACCGGACTTTTGCCACGCGTTACAAAGAACAGGTTGTCGACATCTGAACGCTGGACCACAGAGTCATAACTGTTTTGCTGATTTAGCAATTCGGACAGACCCGGCTGGACTTCACTGTTAAAGTATTTATGCAAATAGCCACGACGCAGGTCACCATCAATCACTAAAACTCGTTTGCCACCTTGGGCTAGAATCGTCGCCAGGTTAACCGTGATAAAGGATTTACCAATTTCCGGAGCCGGGCCAGATAAGGCAATGACATTGTTTTTGGCACTGGACAAGGCAAAATGAATCGCGGTACGCATACTGCGCAGGCTTTCAATCGCAATATCACCACTGTCTTTAACCGCAAGAATAGGAATATTCTTTTTCTTTTTCCGCAGTTTGATCAGGCCTTCCTGAGTCAGCGAGCGGGGCACGGTGGCATAGACCGGCAAATCCAGCTGATTTTCAATTTGTGCTGCATCCTTAATCCCGCTACGCAGCATATTACGTAACAGGGCGATTAAGGTGCCGAGGAAACCACCGAGGAAAATCGACAGAATCAGAATCTGCAGTTTTTTTGGTGCAATTGGCTGAAGGGGTTCAACAGCGGTATCGACAATACGCACGTTGCCAATTTCACCTGCTTTGGCAATTCGTAGCTGCTGATAAGAGTTTAACAAGGCAGTATAGAGCTGCTGTTTCACTTCAACTTCACGGAAGAGTTGCAAGTATCGGCGTTGCAGGTCGGGTAACTGCTTTAAAGTAGCTTCCAGCTCGTTAATTCTTTTATTGATCGCACCCAGTTGCGCATTCATCTGCTGCATCACGGGATGTTCATTGGTGTATTTGGCAGAAGCCTCAGCTACTTGCTGCTCAAGCTGTGATTTCTGGGTTTCCAGGCTAATACTTTGGGTCAGATACAGTTCCGATTCTTTGGTGACATCGACCGTGTTGAATTGCTGACGGAAAGTATTGAATTCCCGCTCAGCTACATCCAGTTGCTGACGCAATTCAGGTAACTGTTCATCCAGAAACTTAAGCGTTTGTGCCGTTTCTGCAGAACGACGTTCAATATTTTGCTGGCTATAGGCAGCGAGAATGGCATTGAGAACTTCAGTGATATGCTGTTTGTCAGTACCCTGATAATTCAGGCCTAATACACCGGTCATTTTGCCTTTTTCTGCAACCGAGTAATTGGCAAGAATTGATTTGACCGCAGCGGGCAGAGATTGCTTGCGAACAATATAAGATGCATTGAACTGGTCCTGGGTATAAATGGCAACTTTCCACTGACCATGTTCAGACTGCAATTCACTAGGCTGATTCAATGGGGCAGAGAAGACCACTTGTTTTGTGGCCGGATCAGTTAAAGTGTATTTACCCTGCTGAAAGTCAAGACCTAAATTTTTGTCATTGAAATAAGCAGGCACTTCAAACTGACGGATATCAAAGGATTTAGCATTGTCTTTAAAAAGAACAGATGTTTTATTGTATTCGCTTTGATAGTCATGCGGTGACAATAAACGGTTCGTAAAGCTGTTTTCAGTTCCAGCAATGCGAAGATCGAGATTTAAAGCCTGAATGGCTGAACCCAGCACCAGACGCGACTTTAATAGTTCTATTTCTGCCTGAGCAGGCTGCTTTTGCTCGATCATGTTGGATAGATCACCCAATAAGGCAGCAGAAGCCCCTTTGTTTTCTTCGACTTGTACCAGCGCATCGACCGAATAGGTATCTGGTGTAACACGTAAATACAGTAAAGCCGCCACAATACTTAAAATGACGCAAAGGGCAATGAGTTTCCATTGAGCAATCAATGAGAAAAAGAGTTCTTTTAAGTCAATGGTATCTTCAGTGTTGGTGGTTTGGCTCATAGTTTATTGTCATTCAATTATTTAAAGATGGGATATCCAGTCATTTACACACTGTTGAATCTGCTCAAAGGTGTGGTCAAAAAAGAGTTGATCCTGCTGGTAGGGGTCAGCAATATTTTTTGATTGCCAGTGCCCCAGGCGAAAAGTTTTTCCTTTGGCAAAAGGCCAGTGCTGCTCTAAATACTGTTGCTGATTTTTACTCATGACCAGCACCAGATCAGCCTGTTTAATCATGTCCCCAGTCAGTTTTTTGGCACGATGAGCCTGCATATCCAGTCCGATGCCTTGCATACAGCGCTGGGCTTTCTCATCTGCCGGATAGCCGATCATCGCTGCAATACCGGCCGAATGGATCTGCCGTTCAGGTAGAGCCTGCTTGAGTAAATATTCAGCCATGGGACTGCGGCAGATATTGCCGACACAGACCACCAGAATATGCTTAAACTGCATTATTGTCCCAGCCGATCCAGATTATACAAGGTGTTCGAGAATGGAATTATCTGGTTCAACACACGTTGCCAGCGTGCCAGACCTGAAGCATCGACATAGACAATATCATTACTGCGCATCTGAAACTGGTTGGCCAGGCCAAAGTCGGCAATGCTGGTCAAGTCTAGATGATAGACCTCAGTATGTGCAGCACTCGGTTGACTACGCACGACATAAATTTTACTGCGACTGGCAGAGAGTGGATTTAAGCCTAAACTTTCACCTAATACATCACTTAAACTCATCCCTTGATCACGCAGTGGCAAGGACTGGTTTTTGCCAGATTCACCCATGACATAGATTTTTTGATTTTCGCGATTGTTCACATATAAAGTGTCATTTGGCTGGATCAGCAAGTTATGCAGTGAAAAACCTGCTTTTTCCAGTTCTACCGTGTTCAGGGTATAGGTCTGTCCCTGACGAACCAAGGTAATGGAAGCATTATTTCCCTGTTGTGCATTGACACCACCGGCCATACCCAAAGCAGTATAAACACTCACCGGCTGATCGCTTAAATAAAACTGCCCGCCTTTGATGACATTGCCCTGAACGGAATAGCGCTGGCCTTGATAGGACAGAACTCGCACAATCACATCCGGAGTTTTTAAATAACGTGACAGCTGGCTGCGTAATTCGCGGTTAACTTGAGTCAGGGATTTGCCTGCAGCCTTGTAGCGGCCTATCATCGGGAAGTGAATATAACCACTTTGGTCAATTTGGTAGCCTTCACTTCCTGAAATATCTGGATAGGCCCATAGGGAAATAGATAAAATATCACCCGGACTCAAACTATAGCTACGATGCGGGGTGCTAAACAAATGGGCATAGTCTTGTTGAATATTTTGTACAGCAGGCTGAACGGCCAGCATAGAGTCCTGGGTGAGTCGAATCACATTGACTGAAGTCCCCAGCTCGGTTTGATAAACACCTTCAGTCGGTAAATCATAGGTTTGCAGACCAGAAGTTACTGCACAGCTGGTCAAAGCGAGACCGCAAGTCAGTAAAAAAGCCAGTTGAGTTTTTCGCACATGAAATCCCGTTTTTAATATTTAATTCGTTAAATCTGCGATATTCTACCTCAGAACTTTGATTTTATTATAACAAAATGTATCTGATTTTAACTGAATAGTGAATGAAGACAATAAACCCTGTTCGCTCAATAAAATCTTTTCCCAAAGTCTTCTTTCATAAGCTTAGTTAACCTGAATCATGGATAAGAAATTCAGTTGAAAAAAAGATGACTAAGTTGATAAGAGAGTTACTCCACAAACCAATCAACTAGCCATCCTATGTTCGAGTTTATAACTTTATTCTGTACGTTTGACGATTTTTTTCAGAAAAATGAAGCCGTCTATTTGCAATACCTAAAACAAGAAAATCCGAAGGTCAGGCAGAGATCAGGTGTTCTTTGTTTATCTGAGATCATTTTTATCGCGGTCTGGTATTAGAACTCTCAATTTCATCATTTCAAAGTATTTTATGGCATGATACAGCGGTTTTATTATAAGCTTTTCAAAGCCCTACCATCCTATCAGCGGATGGTTTATTTAATCAATCAACATCAACTTGCACTTCAAGCATTGCACATTTCTTTAACTTCTAGTGCTCAAACAGCCTGTGCTTGGGTTGATTCTCCAACTCTACCAGTATGTAAAAATCAGCGTATTCAACGTCACAAATCTTTAAAACAGATTGCTACACGAGGTAAAAGCTCAATGGGTTGGTTCTATGGATGCAACTTGCATGTATTGGTGGATGCTCAGGGGCAATTTGTTCAGACTCAACTGTCGAATGGCTATACTTCAGATATAAAAATTCTGCCGAAGCTAGCTCAAGGCTACATCGGTAAGATCTTTGGCGATCGTGGCTACATCAGTGAAGTTTAAAAGATAAATTAGCGAAGCAAGATATTGAATTAATGACCTATCATCGCGAGAATATGCGGCCAGTGGAACTATCATCAGACGATGAAGCAATGCTGAGACAGCGGAATAAAATAGAGACCATCTTTAGCTTATTGAAACAACAATACAACTTGGTAAGCAGTCGCCATCGTTCCATTTCAGGTTATTTCGCTAGGATTTATGCATCGTTATGTGGTTATCAAATCTGTTATCAAAATAAGCCTCAATTTACAATGATATAAAACTAGGCTTATCCATGATTTGGATTAGTTAAATATTTTCTTATTTTTTTGTTTTTTGGTGTTAAATCACAACAGAATTTTCATATTTTTCTGCTAGTATGCCTGCCGAAAGATTTAATCTTCATAAGTACAGTACATAAATAAGGCGTTGAAATGCTATCTATTGCAGATTTAAAAATTGCGGTGATTGGTTTGGGCTATGTGGGCTTACCACTTGCAGTTGAATTTGGGAAAAAAGTACCTGTAGTTGGTTTTGATATCTACCAGAAACGAATTGATGAACTTAAAAGTGGTCAAGACCATACCCTTGAAGTTTCCCCAGAAGAACTCAAACAGGCAAATCAACTGAGCTATTCAGCAAATTTAGAAGATTTTAAAAGCTGTAACTTTTTTATTGTCACTGTACCTACGCCAATTGATGAATTTAAACAGCCAGATTTAACGCCGCTTGTTAAAGCCTCGACCAGCATTGGACAGGTACTGAAAAAAGGCGATGTGGTGGTGTATGAGTCTACGGTATATCCGGGTGCGACTGAAGAAACCTGTATTCCGGTTCTGGAGCAAGTGTCAGGCCTGAAGTTCAATCAGGACTTTTTTGCTGGTTATAGCCCAGAACGTATTAACCCAGGCGATAAACTGCACCGCGTCACCAATATTCTGAAAATTACCTCAGGTTCTACTCCTGAAGTCGCAGAACTTGTTGATCAAGTGTATAACCTGGTGATTGAGGCAGGTACACATAAAGCGACTAGCATTAAAGTGGCTGAAGCGGCAAAAGTGATTGAAAATACCCAGCGTGATGTCAACATTGCTCTGATTAATGAACTGGCTGTGATCTTTAATAAAATGGGAATTGATACGGAAGCAGTTTTGCAGGCTGCCGGTACCAAATGGAATTTCTTGCCATTCCGTCCAGGTCTGGTCGGTGGACACTGTATTGGTGTTGATCCGTACTATTTAACCCATAAAGCGCAGTCTATCGGTTACCATCCTGAAATCATTCTGGCAGGCCGCCGTTTAAATGACGGTATGGGGGCGTATGTGGTTACCCAGCTGGTCAAGGCGATGATCAAGAAAAAAATTCAGGTCGAAGGTGCCAAGGTTCTGGTTTTAGGCTTAAGTTTTAAAGAAAACTGTCCGGATATTCGTAATACCAAAATTATTGATATTGTCAATGAACTGACAGAATACAATATTTCTGCCGATGTGTATGATCCATGGGTAGATGCAAGCGAAGCTCAACATGAATACGGAATTACTCCAGTCGTAAATTTGGAACAGGGTCACTATGACGCAGTGATTCTGGCTGTTGCCCATGATCAGTTTAAAGCTATGGGCGCTAAAGCATTACGTGCCTTGGGCAAGTCAGCACATATTTTATATGATCTAAAATATGTACTGGATCAATCTGAATCTGACCTTCGTCTGTAATTTATAGGGACCATAAAAATGAGCCAATATCAAACTGTATGCGAGCAATTACAACAAGTACCAAAAACCTGGTTAATTACCGGTGTGGCAGGCTTTATTGGCTCAAATTTACTGGAAACCCTGTTAAAGCTGAACCAGAATGTAGTGGGTCTAGACAATTTTGCTACAGGTCATCAGCATAATCTGGATGAAGTGCAAAGTCTGGTGAAACCTGAACAGTGGGCAAACTTCAAGTTTTATAAAGGTGATATCCGTAATTTTGAAGATTGCCAGACAGCATGTGCAGGGGTGAACTATGTTTTGCATCAGGCTGCTTTAGGTTCTGTACCCCGTTCGATTGCTGACCCGATTACCACCAATGCAGCCAATATTACCGGCTTTTTAAATATGCTGACTGCTGCACGTGATGCAGAAGTGAAAAGCTTTACCTATGCCGCCAGCAGTTCAACTTATGGTGACCATCCGGCACTGCCTAAAGTTGAAGACAATATCGGCAAGCCACTTTCGCCTTATGCGGTCACCAAATATGTAAATGAGCTGTATGCTGAAGTCTTTGCACGGACTTATGGGTTTAAAGCCATTGGCCTACGTTACTTTAATGTTTTTGGTAAGCGCCAAGACCCTAATGGGGCTTATGCCGCAGTTATTCCAAAATGGACCGCAGCCATGATTGCCGGTGATGATGTATTCATTAATGGTGATGGTGAAACCAGCCGTGATTTCTGTTTTATTGAAAACACGGTTCAGGCCAATATTCTGGCAGCCACTACGCAAAATGATGAAGCCAAAAATCAGGTTTATAATGTCGCAGTAGGAGATCGTACCACGCTAAATGATTTATTTAATGCCATTAAAGCAGCATTAAATGAAGCTGGTGTGACGTATACGAAAGAGCCTGTATATCGGGACTTCCGTGCAGGAGATGTTAGACATTCACAAGCCAGTATAGAAAAAATTAAGAAATCACTTTTTTTTAGGCCAGTAAAGAAGATTTCTGAAGGAATTACTGAAGCGGTAGCCTGGTATAAAAGTTAATAAAATTGTATGTCAAATAAAAAAATATTTTTTAATACTATATTCTTATATTTTAGGACGGTATTATTATTACTAATTTCTTTATATACTACTAGGATTATTTATAATATTTTGGGGGTAAAAGATTTTGGTATATTTAGTTTAATAGCCGGTTTTATAATTTTATTTAGTTTTTTAAATTCTGCAATGAGAAGTGGAACTCAAAGATATCTAAACTATGCACTTTCTAATGATAAAAATTATAATGTTGGTGAGATTTTTAAAATTTCATTAAAAATACATGTAGTTATTTCATTATTTATATTTTTTATTTTAGAAACTGTAGGTTATTGGATTTTAAATAATAAATTAAATATTCCTTCAGATCGAATGCCTGTTGCGAATATTGTTTTTCAGAGCTCAATATTTATTTCTCTAATAAGCGTATGGGTTGTACCATATCAATCCTTAATATTGGCTAAAGAAGAAATGAAAGTTTATGCTTATATTGGAATATGTGAAGCCTTTTTGAAATTAATTCTTGTTATTATTATTTCATATATTAATTTTTTTGATAAACTTGCAGCCTATAGTTTTATTTTAATGGTTAATTCGTTAATCATGTTTTTATTATATTACTGCTATGTAAAGAAAAATTATAAAACAGAGTTGCATTTCAAAACTAAAGAAAATAAAAAAGTTAAGAAAGAAATGATTATATTTTCAGGTTGGAATATATTTGGTCAGCTTGCATCAGTTTTAAATACTCAAGGGATTTCTATTATATTTAATTATTTTTTAGGGGTTTTAATTAATGCCTCAATAGCTATTTCTAACCAAATTAATTTTATAATATTTACATTTGTTTCTAACTTACATTCGGCTTTTAATCCTCAAATTGTAAAATCTTTTGCAGAAAAAAATTTCAAAAGGCATGTGGAGTTGGTAATTAATTCTTCTAAGTATTCAGTATATCTAATAACACTAATATCATTGCCATTTTTTATAATAACAGATTTTGTATTAAAAATATGGCTGGGGGATATTTTACCTGAATATGTTTCATTTTTATGTAAGGTGATTGTTATATGTGGAATATTTAGTGCTGCTTCAGGTCCATTATGGATGTCTACTTATGCACAAGGGAATATAAAAAAGTATCAAATCATTATATCTGGTATATTGCTACTAAATCTTCCACTCACTTGGATACTTCTTATTAATGGTTATTATTTGGAATTAGTTTTTTCTTCTACTATTCTCATTAGTATTTTAAGTTTTAGTTATAGGTTTTATTTTTTTTATAATAGTATAGTTTTATGTAGGAACATAAATTTAAATCTGATTAAATATTTTTCTGATATATTGTATTGTATTTTAATTTTATTAGGAGGATTGTTTATTTATGAAAAAATTAAAATAAATGATTCTTTTTTACTAAATATTTTTTATATATTAATCTTAGAAATTTTTTCTATACTATTCTTTTATTTTAGGCTTAATGGTATTGAAAAAAAGTTTATCTTAAATGTTTTATTTGATAGAATAAAAAAATTACTATGAGGTGTTGTTATGTCTGAAAAGAAATTTGGTATTTTAGTTTATGAAGAGCTAAAAGGAAGATTTAATATTGGTGATTATATTCAAAGTTTAGCTGCTCAAAGTTTTTTTGAAAACTATACAGCTAAAATAAACAGGGAGAAATCTGCATATTATGATGGAGATGAAATTAATTTAATTATGAATGGTTGGTTCACCCATACAACAACTAATGAATGGATTCCTTCAGAAAAAATAAAACCACTGTTAATTTCATTTCATTTAAATCACTCTTCTGTACCATATCTACTAAATAAAGAAGGAATTGAATTTTTTAAAAAGAACCAACCTATAGGATGTCGAGATGAGTTTACTGTGAATGAATTTAAAAAAAGAGGTATAGATGCATACTTTAGTGGTTGTTTAACTCTTACTTTGGATAGATATAAGAAGAGTAATGTTAAAAGAGAAGGTATATATATTGTAGACCCTTTATATGATTATCCTCAAAAAATGTATATTATGGAGAGCTATAAATCTTTAATAAAATCAATGCTTAATGGGGATATCTTTAAAACTAAAAAAATTGAGAAACATATGAAAAAAATATTTTCTCAAGAGTTACTTGAGCAAGCTGAATATATAACACAAGTTTTACCAGGGGATAAATATACATATGAAGAAAAATTCAAAATAGCAGATTCTTTATTAGAAAAATATTCTACCGCTAAACTTGTAATCACTTCTAGAATTCATTGTGCTTTGCCATGTTTAGCAATGGGAACACCTGTTATTTATATTAATGGTTTCGATAGTTTTTTTGACACATGTAGATTTGAAGGTATTTTAGAACTATTTAATAGAGTTGATGTTAATAAAAAAACAGGTTCTTTTATAGCTAATTTCGATTATAAAGGTGAAAAAATAACATCTGATATTGATATTCATAATAAGGATGATTATTTAATATTGGCTAATAAGATGAAAAAAATTTGTGAAGATTTCGTGAAATGAAAATAGCTTTTTTAATTAATAATCTTTCAAATTCAGGGGGCACACAACGTATGTTATGTGTTCTCAGTAATTTGTTGATAGACCAGTTTGATATTACTATTTTTGTTCATAAAGCAGGTGCTTCATTTTATCAATTGGATACGCGTGTAAATATTATTGATTTATCAAGTGAAAAAAGTGGGATTTTTTCTAAAAATATTAAGATATATAAGATTTTAAAAGAAAAAAGAATTGACTTTTATATTAATTTAGATTCAAATTCAATCTTGTTTAATGGATTTTTTTTGCCTCGAAAAACTAAATTAATTCTTTGGGAACATTTTTCTCTAGAAACTAATTATAACAAATTAATATTTAAACTATCGAGATTTTATGCTGTATTAAAATGTTTTAAAATTATTGTCTTGTCCCAGTCTGAATTAGTTGCTTGGAAAAAATATAATAAATTATGTATAGATAAGTTGTCTTTAATATATAACCCTTTAACAGTTAGTCCTTTACTTGCCCCTCCAAGTCTGTTAAAGAAAAAATTTCTCGCAATCGGGAATGATATAACAGTTAAAGGCTTTGATATTCTTTTAGACGCATGGGAATTACAGAAAAATAAAGAGTGGTCTTTACAAATTGTAGGTTTAAGTAAGAGTGATATAGATATGCTTAATCGGATCATATTTGAAAAGAAGTTATCTAATATTCAGTTGTTTGGGCGAATAAGTAATATTGAGAAATTTTACCAGAATGCAACAGTATTTCTTTTACCTTCTAGAAAAGAAGCGACCCCACTGGTGCTGATAGAAAGTCAAGCTTATGGACTTCCCGCTATTGTCTTTGATCATTTGCCAGGAGTTTTAGAGTTGCTCAATGATTCTGGTATTATTGTCGATTATAAACAAAAAAGTACTGGTTTTGCAGCCGCAATGGATAAAATTTCAAATGACTTTGAATATTTAAAATCTCTTTCTAGCGCTGCTATAATGAATTCGCATCGATTTAACACCGAAAGCTTCAAAAAGTCTTGGGTAGAAATTTTTAATGATTAGAGTATTACACATAGTTGGAAAGATGGATAGAGCTGGTGCAGAAACTATGCTTATGAATCTATATCGCCATATTGATCGTACACAAGTGCAATTTGACTTTATTACCTTCACACAAGAAAAAGGTGATTATGATGATGAAATACTGGCATTAGGTGGCAAAATCATTCCGATTATTGCGAGTAACTCATTAGGTAGAATGATCAAGTTATATCATTTTTTGAAATCCCACCCAGAGTACCAAACGATCCATAGCCATGTACTTCTGAACAATGCATTTCATTTAACGGCAGCATCCTTGGCAGGTGTGAATACAAGAATTTCACATTCACACAATACTAGCAATGGTGGCTCAAACACTTTTACGAGAACCTATGAAATTTTAGCTAAATTAGCTATTAACAAATTAGCTACCCATAAGATTGCTTGTGGTGATGAGGCTGGAAAATATCTATATAAAGATGATCAAAATATATTGATATTACCCAATGCTGTTGATGTTAGAGAAATCCACCGTATCGTGGAGGAAAGCCATAAATCACCTAATGAGCAATTTGATAAGGATAAGTTAAATATTATCCATGTGGCTCGATTCATGCCGGTAAAAAATCATGCATTTATCTTAGATATTGCGGAAGAACTTATTAAGAAGCAAGTAAAATTTGTCATTCATCTAGTAGGTGATGGCCCACTGCGTGCACATATTGAACAACAAATTCAAGCGAGAAACCTTAGTGAATATATCAAGTTATTAGGTTTACGTTCTAATGTAGTTGAGCTAATGGCAAATGCAGATGTCATGATTTTACCATCACTCCATGAGGGATTTCCCGTTGTCTTAGTAGAAAGTCAGGCAGTAGGATTACCAACCTTAGTAGCAGACACTGTTGCTGAAGAAGTAGATTTGGGTCTTGATCTTGTTAATTTTATACCATTAGATAATGCTCGCGATTGGGCTTTAAAGTTACTCAGTCGTGATAAGAAAATAGTATCTAATGAAAAAATTTTGGAAAAGTTATCTAAGTTAGGATTTGATGTATCACGAAATGCTAGATTGTTAGAAAAAATTTATATAGCGTGAATAAGGGAGAATATATTATGAACTTACCTTCTAATAGTCAAAAAAATCTTATCTTTGGTAATGCTGTAGCTCGAAAATTGAAGCTGCCTAGTATTTTCTTAGATAATCAATTGTTTGCAAGTAGTTTGTATAGTGTATATCAAGGGTATAGATACTTTAAGTATCACTTACATAATATGACATATACCAAAAATAATAATGGGATTAAGCCAGTTAATTTTAAACCTTACGATTTTAAGCCATCACAATTTTTAGGGTTTGACTACGAGTCAAGTGTTAAATTAACTATTATTGTGCCAGCATATAATGTTGAAAAATATATCATCCAATGCTTGGATTCGATTGCCAATGCACTCACAGGGTTCAATGATTATGAAATTATTGTTGTAGAAGATTGTTCAACAGATAATACATTGGAATTATTGAAAGAAATTAGTTCAAATTACAAAAACCTAAGATTATTAATAAATGAAACAAATCTTGGCTTGTCAGGAGCTCGTAATAAAGCTTTGAAGTATAGCTTGGGTCATTATGTTACTTTTGTTGATTCTGATGATATGCTTTCGTACGGCATATTAACGGCTGTTGCTAAAAAAATTGATGAAAATAATAATATTGATATTTTTGAGTTTGATTTTAAGCACTATGTTTTAGAAACAGACGTTAGTATTTTTTTAAATAATACACTTCCTTCAATTGGGGAAATAACTTTATTAAGCAATACTAATGAATTTTATGAATTTTCTAAAGGGTTTGCTTGGGGGAAAGTATACAAACGAGACCTGTTTGAATTGGTTAGATTTCCAGAAGGTTTGTACTGGGAAGATGCTATTATTAGTAATGTCATCCTGCGTAAGGCTAAAACTTACATGTATTTAGATGCTATTGGTTATTTATATCGTATGAATCCTAATGGTATTTCTAATTCAGTAAAAACTAGAAATTTAGGATATGATCAGTTTTATGTTACAAGATATTGTTTAGAAGTCGCTAGATACTCTAATCTAATTGTCGATAGTGATTTCTATAAAAGGTTGTTTTTAGAGGCATCAATTTTTCTGAATAATCGCACTTCTTATCTTGACGATGTAGATATCTTATATATGTTTAATGAACTTGAGCCTATATTTAATGATGTTAATTTAGAAGATAATTTAAATGCTAGACAAAAACTTATGATTAAAGCTATGCGTGATAAGAATGTTGCAGCTTGGCGTGCCATTACGTTTTGAAAGTGATTATATGATTCCATATTTTATAATTTTATTTAGTATTCTTCTGTGGCTTAATCTTGAAAAATATTCACTTAATAGAAAGGCTTTTTGGGTTCCATTATTGCTACTTTCTATATTTGCCGGCGTGAGAAGCAGTAGGGTTGGTACTGACTCAGGAACATATACCTCTGATTTCAGAAATCAGCTAAATCTTGAATATTTTGTTTTTAGGGAAGATATCGAGTATGGTTATCAATTATTAAGCTATATTATTTTAAATTTTACTCATAACTATTTTTGGCTTTTTTTTATTTCTTCTATAATAGTGGTAGGTAGTTATTTACATTTATTTAAAAAGATATCTAAAGATTACTTTTTGTCAATTTATATATTTATAACATTTGGTTTTTATACTTTCTATTTTAATGGGTTACGTCAAGGATTAGCGATGGCAGTAGCCATTTGGGCAACTCCATATTTGATAGAAAGAAAAATATTTAATTTTAGTTTGTTAATAGTAGTTGCTAGTTTTTTTCATAAATCTGCTTTAATAATGTTTTTCATGTATTTAATAGTTAATTTGAAAGTAAAACTAGAATACAAATTAGTATCTACATTTTTGGGATCATTTTTCTTAAGTAGCTTGGTAATTGAGTATTTGGCTTCTGAGAATGAAAGGTATACTGCATATACTAGTTCTTCTGAAAATGCAGGAGGATATTTAGTATTAGGGATTTTTTTATTATTTGGAATTATTTTTTATTTTTTAAATAATACAAAAAATATCTTTGATAGATCGGAATATATATTATTACAATTGTATCTTATTGGCTTGACATTTTTAATACCAGTGGCCTTATTGGGAACTAACCCTTCTGGTCCACAAAGGCTTTTGTTTTATTTTGTTTGGCCGATAACTATACTTCTACCTACCATTTTATTAAAAATAAATATAAAATTAATTTATTTACTATTTATAACTTTATCTGGTATATACTTTTATTTAAGGACTTCAAGATTTTCTAATTTAACCCCTTATCAAATTAATGAAATTTTTAGGATCTTTTAGATGAATGTTACTATTGGTATTCCTTTTTATAATGCAGAGAAATATTTAGAAGATGCTATTAAATCGATATTAGCCCAAACATATTCTTGTTGGGAGTTGATTTTAATTGACGATGGCTCAAAAGATAACTCTCTACAAGTGGCGCAAGAGTATGCTAAAGTAGATAGTCGGATTAGAGTTATTTCAGACGGAACAAATAAAAGGCTACCTTATCGTTTAAATCAGATTATTTCTGAAGCTAAAGGTTGCTATATAGCTAGAATGGATGCTGATGATTTAATAGCTGTAGATCGTCTAGAAAAACAAGTAAACTTTTTAGAAGAAAATAAACAATTTGATCTTGTATCGACAGGTATTTTATCTGTTAAAAATAATTTATCTTTAGTTGGTTATAGAGGTTCTAAATCAAATAAAAAACCAAATCTTGCTGATGCAGTATTAGGAAGAACCGGTATTATTCATGCTTCCATATTAGCTAAAAAAAATTGGTATGATAGAAATTTATATAATGTAAATAATAAACTAGCAGAAGATTATGAATTATGGCTAAATGCTTATTTAAAAGGTGACTTGACTATAGGTTTTATCGAAGAACCACTCTATTTTTATCGCGAAGAGCAAAGCATTAAACTGGATAAACTAATTACAGCTTACAGTACCCAAATCTCAATCATTCAAAATATTGATAATCAACTATTATCTAATAAAATAAAAAATAGATATATAGCAAAAATAAAAAATAAAAGAATTATAGCGAAGATATTGTTTTATACAAAAATGAATCATATTCTTCATAAAAGAAGAGTATCAAATCAAAATTCAATCGAATATGAAGAATTTTTGAAAAATCAGATTAAAATGATTGGATTGTAAATTTTAGGATTATTATGAAACGTAAAATCGCTTTAGTAGTATCAACGCCGTCTACTTTTAATTCTTTCTATCGTAATCATATTAAGGTATTAAGTCAAAATTTTGATGTCACATTGATTGCAAATTTTAAGTTAAGTGAATGTGACATAGATAATGTTAAGAAGATTCATGTTGATATTCAAAGAAAACCATCTTTAGTTGTAGATATAAAAGTATTATTTGAATTAATTAAGATATTTAAAGAAGAGAGATTTGAAGTTGTTCATTCAACTACTCCTAAGGCCGGTTTACTTACACAAATTGCTGGTAAATTAGCGAGAGTTAAGTTCAGAATTCATACTTTTACCGGTCAAGTCTGGGCTACAAAAACTGGTTATAAACGTGAAATATTAAAAAAATTAGATAGCCTAATTGCAGTCTCAGCAACACACTTATTGGCTGATAGCTTTACACAGAGAGATTTTTTAGAAGACCAAGATGTTGTTCCTAAAAATAAAATCCAGGTGCTTGGATTAGGTTCTATTTCTGGTATTAATACGGATAAATTTAGGCCTCTTAAAACTGATAATTTAAGAGAAGAGCTAAATATATCAAAAGAGAGCTTTCTATATTTATATTTAGGTAGATTAAATAGAGATAAAGGGATTCTTGATTTATTGGCTGCTTTTGAAAAGGTTTATAGTAAAAATCCTAATACGTATCTCTTGCTTGTTGGAAGAGATGAAGAACAATTAGTTCCTATTATTGAAAAACACTATTTATTTAAAAAGTCAATTTCATATCTGAATTTTACAAAACAACCAGAAAAATTTATGTCTATGGCAGATGTATTCTGTATACCCTCATATAGAGAGGGTTTTGGCTCAGTTGTTATAGAAGCTGCAGCATGTAAAACGCCAAGTATAGGCTCTAATATTTACGGTTTGTCTGACTCAATTGAGGATGGTAAGTCTGGTTTACTATTTAAGGTTGGTAATATTAATGATTTAGCTAATAAAATGGACTACTGTTATAATCATAGTGAAGATTTAAAAAAATATGCTGAATATGGTTATGAAAGAGTTTGCAAAAACTTTACACAAGAAATTTCATCAAATGATCTGCTTATTTTTTATAAAGAAAATATAGGAAAAAATTTGTAATGAAAAGATTGCTAGATATTATTATAGCTTCAATAGCACTTATATTACTTAGCCCACTTTATATATATGTCGCATATAAAGTACGTAAAAATCTAGGATCACCAGTTATTTTTCGTCAGGTTCGTCCAGGTTTACATGGCAAACCTTTTGAAATGATTAAGTTCCGTACCATGACGGATGAGCGTGATGCAGAGGGTAATTTGTTGCCTAATGAACAGCGGTTACCAAAGTTTGGAAAAATGTTACGTGCGACGAGCTTGGACGAAATGCCTGAACTTTGGAATGTGATCAAAGGTGATATGAGTATTGTAGGACCACGTCCCTTACTTATGGAATACTTGCCACTTTATAATGAAGAGCAAGCCAAACGGCATAATGTACGACCAGGTATGACTGGTCATGCACAAGTGAATGGGCGCAATGCGATAAGCTGGGAAAAGAAATTTGAACTTGATGTTTGGTATGTGGAGAATCAGTCAATCTGGCTGGATTTTAAAATTATGTTCCAAACTGTGAAAAAAGTATTGTTTAAAGAAGGGATTAATCAATCTGAAGAAGTAACTATGACAAAATTTACCGGTAATAAAGAAAAATGAGCATTGTATATGCGGTTTATGGAGCGGGCGGCTTTGGACGACAAGTATTAAGTTTCTTTAAACTACAATTTGCGAGTAATAAGCAAAAAGATATTCTTTTTTGCTATATCGATGATAATTCTAATTTAGATTCTATTGATGGAGATAAAGTTCTTTCTTATTCTGAATTTTTAGAATTAGATTGTCCAAAAAAGTATATTAATATCACTATTGCTAATAGTGTAATACGAGAGAAGATTTCTAATAATCTCCATTTAGATAGAGCTAAATTGTTTTCGATTATATCGAACCAAAGTACTATTCTTTCTCCCATTAAAGCTGATATTGCGCTTATTTTAAGTCCTTATACTGTTATTAGTACGAATGTTTATATAGGAAAATTTTGTCATATAGGATTTCATAGTTCTATTTCACATGATTGTACCATTGGGGACTATGTCACTATAGCAACAGGGGTACGATGTAATGGAAATGTTTGTATAGAAGATCATGCCTATATCGGTAGTGGAGCTGTAATTAAACAAGGAACGCCAGAAAAACCATTGGTGATTGGTAAAGGGGCAGTGGTCGGGATGGGTGCTGTGGTCACCAAGAGTGTTCCACCAAGCGTGACAGTAGTCGGTAATCCGGCACGGATCTTAGAGAAAAAATAAGTTTTTAAATTTTAAAAATTCAGGAAACATCATGTTAAACACTGCATTTGAACCATGGCCAAGTTTTACTCAGGAAGAAGCGGATGCGGTTTCCCAGGTTTTGTTGTCGAATAAAGTCAACTACTGGACCGGACAAGAGTGCCGTGAGTTCGAAAAAGAATTTGCCCGGTTTGCAGAAACTCAGTATGCCGTGGCATTGGCCAATGGAACTGTAGCGCTGGATGTCGCACTCAAGGCATTAGGTATTGGCGCAGGGGATGATGTGATTGTCACTTCACGTACCTTTCTGGCCTCGGCCAGCTCCATTGTAACAGCTGGGGCAAACCCGATTTTCGCCGATGTTGAACTAGATTCACAGAATATCTCCGCTCAAACTATTGAAGCAGTACTTACCCCAAATACCAAAGCGATTATCTGTGTGCATCTAGCAGGCTGGATGTGTGACATGGATCCGATCATGCAATTGGCTGCCGATAAAGGCCTGTATGTGATTGAAGACTGTGCACAGGCACATGGCGCGAAATATAAAGGTAAATCGGCCGGCTCAATTGGTCATATCGCGGCTTGGTCTTTCTGTCAGGACAAGATCATGACCACAGGCGGTGAAGGTGGTATGGTCACCACCAATGATGAAGAGCTGTGGAAAAAAATGTGGTCCTATAAAGACCATGGTAAGAATTTTGACAGTATTTATAACAAGCAGCATCCGCCGGGTTTCCGCTGGTTACATGATTCTTTTGGTACTAACTGGCGCATGCTAGAAATGCAAGCGGTGATTGGACGTATCCAGCTTAAAATGATGCCGGAATGGACTACAAAACGTATTGCCAATATGGAAAAAATTTATGTTGCATTTGCAGACAGTCCATTTTTTACCGTACATCGCCCATCAGATGATTATATCCATGCTGCATATAAATGTTACGTACAGGTCAATAGGGAGGTTCTACCAAAAGAGTGGTCGCGTGATCGCATCATAAATGAACTTAATGCGCTAAATGTGCCCTGTTTTAGCGGTTCCTGTTCAGAAGTCTACTTGGAGCATGCTTTTGATGATACGCCGTGGCGTCCACTACAGCGTTTGCCAAATGCGCAAAAACTTGGTGAAACCAGTCTGATGTTTCTGATCCATCCTACTTTAAGTGATGAAAGTATTAACAGAACAGTGACGGCAATCCAACAAGTGATTCATAGAATAGTTACTTAAACTTTTGTAAGATAAGTGCACCGTATTCGGTGCATTTCTCTACATATTATCGCTCTAAGTTATTAATAAAGTCATGATTCATTAAAAATTTATTAAAATTGAGAAAACGTACCCAGTGAAATCGATCATTACACCCTTTGTAGAATCACCACGAGTCGCCAAACTCGCATTTTTGATTATTCTGGATTTCTGTGCTTTTCCAGTCTTGATCTGGCTTTGTTACGCCATTCGCCAATTTGATCTCGGGGCAGATGTGGTACCGAATCTGGCTCTTGGTACGCTCTGGGTCAGCGTAATTGCAGTAGCCTCACTTTTTATCTGTGGGGTGTATCGCTTTATTGTCCGTACGTATAATGAAGCGTTTATGATCAAGATGGGGCTGGCGACGGCATTGACGGTCGCTGGCCTTTACGCCTTGGCTTACTTCACGCCTGCCTTTATTCCGACTTCTATTCCTCTGATGTTCGGCTTTATGATGTTTGCCTGGATCTGGTTTAGCCGGGGCATCATCCGTTTTATTATCCGTTCCTACTTGCAGGCCGATGTACAGAAAAAACGCATTGCGATTTATGGTGCGGGTCATGCCGGTCAACAGGTTGCTGCTGCACTGTATCGTTCCAATGAACATTTGCCGATCATGTTTATTGACGACAAACGCTCGCTGGCGGGACAGCAGCTGGGTCGACTTAAAGTCTATGATGCCCAGACTGCCTTAAAACTCATGCGCAAGCAAAAAATTGACGAAATCCTGATTGCGTTGCCTTCGGTAGGGCGGGTCCGTAAAAGTGAAATCATCAAGTTTTTAGAACCGGCTCATTTAAAAATTACTGAAATTCCAGGTCTGACCAAACTGGTCGATGGTGAAATTCGAATTTCTGATATTCAGGAAGTAGATATTATTGACCTGCTGGGACGTGATCCTGTTCCGCCGGTTCCTGAGCTGCTGGCCAGAAATATTCAAGATAAAGTGGTGATGGTCACAGGCGCGGGTGGTTCGATTGGTTCAGAGCTGTGCCGCCAGATCATTAAAAACCAACCGGCAAAAATTATCATTTATGAACTGACTGAATTTGCGCTCTATAGTATTGAAAAAGAGTTACGCCTCACGGCAAGCTGTGAAATTATTCCGATTCTGGGCTCTGTACTGGATGAATCCAAGCTGGAACGGGTGATTGAACAATATGGCGTACAGACGATTTACCATGCTGCCGCCTATAAACATGTACCGCTGGTGGAATGTAATCCTCTGGCAGGTCTGAAAAACAATGCCGTCGGAACTGCTTTTAGTGTGAATGCTGCGGTGAAAAAAGGCGTCGAAACCTTTGTATTAATTTCAACCGATAAGGCGGTACGTCCAACCAACGTGATGGGGGCGACCAAGCGTATGGCCGAGTTGTATTGTCAGGCCATGGCAGAGGCTCAGGATCAGACCCAGATCAGTATTGTGCGCTTTGGCAATGTACTCGGTTCTTCGGGCTCGGTGGTGCCGCTGTTTAAACAGCAAATTGCCAAAGGTGGTCCGATTACTGTGACTGATCCAGAAGTGACCCGGTTCTTTATGACCATTCCGGAAGCTTCGCAACTGGTGATTCAGGCCGGTGCTTTGGGTACAGGAGGCGATGTGTTCCTGCTGGATATGGGCGAGCCGGTACGGATTCAGGATCTGGCACGACAAATGATTGCCCTTAGCGGACTCAAAGTCAGAGATAATAAAGACCCGAATGGTGATATTGAAATTCAATATACTGGGCTACGTCCAGGCGAAAAACTCTATGAAGAACTGCTGATTGACGAAGAAAATACAGAAATTACTGCGCATACGCGTATTCTACGATCTGTCGAAAAACATTATCCATTGGCAGAAATTCTGGCAGTATTTAACCGTATACATGAACTTACCGTGACTCAGGCTGATATTGAATGGGCACTGGCACAACTGGAATATTATGTCGACGGTTATGTACGCGGTAACGAAATTAAAGTGAACTAGGTTTTTATAGATATGATTAAGAAAGCAATTCTCCCTGTGGCTGGTTTAGGTACGCGTTTCTTACCTGCCAGTAAATCTATTCCCAAAGAGATGGTGACTGTCGTGGATCGCCCTGCGATTGAATATGTGGTGCGTGAAGCAGTTGCTGCCGGGATTGAGCAGATTATTCTGGTGACCCATTCTTCCAAGGCCTCGATTGAAAACTATTTTGACCGCAACTTCGAACTTGAAACTACCCTTGCGCAAAAAAACAAAACCGACTTACTCAAAGAAATTACTGAAATTTTGCCTGCGGGTGTCAGTGTGATTAGTGTACGTCAGCCGCAGCCTTTGGGTCTGGGCCATGCGGTACTGTGTGCCAAAGCGGTGATTGGCGATGATGATTTTGCGGTGTTATTACCGGATGTACTGGTCAAGGATCAGGATCCGGAAAATGACCTATCACGCATGATTCAGCGCTATGTACAATCTCAAGCTTCACAAATCATGGTGGAAGCAGTGCCTGAACATCTGGTCGACCAGTATGGCATTGTTGATGTTGCTGCATCACCTGAGGAAGGTGAAAGCATTGTCATGCAAGGGATCGTCGAGAAACCGGCCGTCGGTACTGCACCTTCAAATCTGTCTGTGGTCGGACGTTATATTCTGCCGGCCAAAATCATGCAGCTTTTAGAACAGACACCACGCGGGGCAGGCAATGAAATCCAGCTCACAGATGCGATTGCCATGCTGCAGCAGACAGAAGCTGTAGAAGCCTACCGCATGAAAGGCCAGACCTTTGACTGTGGCAGTAAGTTAGGTTATCTAAAAGCTGTTTTACATTATGGCATCGATCATCCTAAACTCGGTAGCGAGTTTAAAGCATTGATTCAGGAACTTGCTTTATAAGAAAGGAAAATTATGAAAGTCGCAGTATTGGGAAAAACCTTATTTTCCGGAGTCATGTCGGCTCTTTTATCTGAATGTGGTCACCAGGTGGTCTGGTGTAATAGCTTCAATGCAGATGAGTCAGCCCGGCCCTATTTCCAGGATGAATCTCTACAACAATTACTGCAAAAACAGGAAAAATCTGGCTTTTTAAACTGTTGCGATTTTCAGCATCTGGATTTTAATCAGGATGTGTTTTTCTTTAGTTTTAATGCGACTGAAGAACAGCAGGCGTTTCAGATGCTGGACACCATCCGGCATGCCTGTTTTGCCCATCCCAAACTGATGATTAATGCCTCGACCTTTGGCTTGCATGGTACCCAGCGCTTTCAGCAGTTGCTGCCGAATGATGACTGGATTTATCTGCCAGATATTATTCAGGAAGGCAATGCACTGCGTAGCTTTACTCAGGCCACCCAGCTGATTGTGGGCTGTGATCATGCAGATATCCAGCCTAAAATCAAAGAACTCTTACGTCCCCTTTTTCCACGTGCGCAGCAGTATCTATTTATGCCGGTTCTGGATGCCGAATTTACCAAGCTGAGTATTTCCGGCATGCTGGCCACCCGGATCAGTTATATGAATGATCTGGCCAGTGTGGCAGAAAAGCTTGGCATTGATATTGAACAGGTAAGGCAAGGCATGGCTGCGGATAACCGGATTGGTTCTGCCTATCTGTTCCCCGGCGTTGGTTTTGGTGGAGAGAATTTCTCTCATGATATCCGGACTTTGACACATGCAGTGGCAGATTCGGGAGTAAAAAACCAGCTGCTGGAACAGGTCTGGGATATTAACGAACAACAAAAAGAACTGCTGTTCCGTAAACTCTGGAACTATTTCCGTGGAGATCTGAAAGGCAAGGTCATTGCGATCTGGGGGGCAGCCTTTAAGGAAAATACACCGAGTATCCAGCAGTCTCCGGTACATGCCATGCTGACCGCTTTGTGGGCGCAAGGCGTGACGGTCAAACTACATGATCCGCAGGCAATCGCAAATATTGAAAAAGTCTATGGACCACGGGAAGACCTGATCCTGTGTAAAGACCAGTATCAGGCCGTGGAAGGGGCGCATGCCTTGTGTCTGATTACGGCATGGAAACAGTACGGCAGTCCGGATTATCCGTATTTGATCAAACTAATGCAGCATCCCCTGATTCTGGATGGGCGTAATCTGTATGATCCGACTTATGTCAAGACACGTGGTTTTAATTATATTGGGGTAGGACGTTAATGTTGAGCCATTTTAATCCAAATCTCGACACTGAAACTGTGTGTCAGAAACTCGCCTCGAATAAAGAACAACTTGATGCGGTGCATCTACGAGAACTGTTTGCCGCAGACCCCCAGCGTTTTAACAAATATTCAATTCAGTTTGAACAGCTGGTCTTCGATTATAGTAAACACAGAATGAACAGTACGGTGATGCAGGGCCTGATTGAATGGGCAGATGCACAAAACCTAAGATCCTGGATCGGGTCTTTATTTTCAAATCAGGATATTAATTATACCGAGCAACGTGCTGCCATGCATTGGGCATTACGCTTGCCAGCACAGGATCAGCAGCATGCGGATCTGGCCGCTGATGTGCATGCTCAACTTGAGCGCATGTATGCCTTGGTCGAGCAAATTCATGCCGGGCAGCGTCGTGGTGCCACCGGGGAAGTGATTCAGGATGTAGTCAATATTGGCGTGGGCGGATCAGATCTTGGCCCTCTAATGGTCACCCATGCCTTATCGGATTTTAAATACCAGTCTGCCCAGCCACTCAATGTGCATTTCGTCTCGACCATGGATGGCAGTCAGCTGTCCGAGTTGTTGCATCAACTGCGTCCGGAAACCACGCTATTTATTATTTCGTCCAAATCATTTGGCACGATTGATACTCTGACCAATGCCCAGACAGTACGCTTGTGGTTAGAAAAGGCCTTGGGTCAGCATCCCTATATTCTGAAGCATCATTTTATCGGGGTATCGACCAAACCGGAAAAAATGACGGCCTGGGGAATTGCTCCGGAAAACCAGCTCTTATTATGGGATTGGGTCGGTGGTCGCTATTCACTGTGGTCCTGTATCGGATTGCCGATTGCACTGAGTATCGGCATTGAAGGTTTTAAGCAGCTGCTGGCCGGTGCCTATGCGGTTGATCAGCATTTTCAGTACCAGCCTTTTGAGCGCAATATTCCGGTGTTGATGGGGCTCTTGGGGGCATGGAATAACAATTTTCTGGATATTCAGACCCATGCCATCCTGCCTTATGATGGACGACTGAAATACTTTGCTTCTTATTTGCAACAGCTGGAAATGGAATCCAACGGTAAGTCGATTCAACGTGATGGTGAAAAAGTCCAGCTGGATACCTGCCCGATTATTTGGGGAGAGGTCGGTCCGAATGCGCAACATGCCTTCTACCAACTCCTACATCAAGGCACACAGTCGGTTAGCTGTGACTTTATTGCCCCTGTAGAGCGCTATAACAGTCAGCAATATACCTATGCCGATAGTGCTGAGGCATTAATCGAGCAGCATCATTTGGCATTGTCGAATTGTCTGGCGCAATCGCGTTTACTGGCCTTTGGTAATGAAGCGCTGGATCAAAACGAATTGGCGAGCTTGCCGGCTTATAAGCAGTATGAAGGCAACCAGCCAAGCAGTACTTTATTATTGCAAGAACTGAATCCCTATAGTCTGGGCATGCTGATTGCATTGTATGAGCATAAGGTGTTTGTTCAGTCGGTGCTGTGGAACATCAACCCATTTGATCAGTGGGGCGTGGAAAAAGGCAAGGAAATTGCCAACCAGTTGCTGCCTATTTTGAATGGTGAACAGTCTGAGCTAGGTGGTCTGGATGGTTCAACTCAAGGTTTAATTAACATTTTATTAGGGAAGCAGCATGGCTAAAATTCTGGTAACGGGCGGGGCAGGCTATATTGGTTCGCATACTTGTGTTGAGTTATTAAATGCCGGCCATGAGGTGGTGGTTTTAGATAATCTGTGCAATAGCGCTGCTGAGTCTTTAAATCGGGTGCAACAGTTGACCCAAAAAAGCCTGACATTTATACAAGGTGATATCCGTGATGCTCAATTATTAGATCAGGTATTTCAGCAACACTCGATTGAGGCCGTGATTCATTTTGCCGGTCTGAAAGCGGTCGGAGAAAGCCAGCAAATACCATTGGCTTATTTTGACAATAATATTGCCGGTTCAATCAGCCTGGTTCAGGCGATGCAGCGCGCACAGGTTTTTAAACTGGTGTTTAGTTCCTCAGCCACGGTCTATGGCGAAAATAATCCTTCACCTTTAAACGAAGAAATGCCTACCGGAATGCCGACCAATAACTATGGCTATACCAAACTTATTGTTGAGCAGCTCTTGGAAAAGTTGTCTGTGGCGGATGAACGTTGGTCGATTGCCTTATTACGTTATTTTAATCCGGTCGGCGCGCATAAAAGTGGCCAGATTGGAGAAGATCCACAAGGTATTCCCAATAACCTGATGCCTTTTGTGACTCAAGTGGCAGTCGGTCGTCGTGAAAAGCTATCTATTTTTGGTCATGATTATGACACGGTGGATGGGACTGGTGTGCGCGATTATATACACGTAGTCGACTTGGCCAATGCACACTTATGTGCTCTCAATAATCGTCTAACTGCGCAAGGTTGCCGTGCCTGGAATATTGGTACAGGGAATGGGATTTCAGTGCTACAAGTTAAAGATACGTTTGAGCAAGTGAATGGTGTGGCGATTGCATTTGAATTAGCCCCTCGTCGTGAAGGCGATGTGGCCACCTGTTTTGCAGACAATACCCGTGCAGTCCAAGAGTTGGGCTGGCAACCTCAGTATGGTTTAGAGGATATGCTCGCTGATAGCTGGAACTGGCAGAAGCAGAATCCGAATGGTTATCGCTAAAATCTTTATAGCGATATAAATAAAAATGGGAGCTTTTGATGAACAGCTCCCATTTTTATTGTACTGTATGCGTGAAGATTAACTCTGAATCAGCTGAGTCAATTCATCGACATAGTCCTGCATTGGTCGGGGATTATGATCACGATGGCTTTCAATATTTAGACGCAATAGCGGTTCAGTATTCGATGCACGCACATTAAAACGCCATGCACCAAAATTAAGGCTGACCCCATCGGTCTGATCGATCTCCGGCTGCTGATCGGCATAATGATCGAAAAGTTTTTGGATGGTTGCTTGGGTATCGGCGACTTTAAAGTTGATTTCACCACTGCATGGGAACTTGGCGATCATCTCCTCCACCAGAGAAGATAAGGATTTTCCTGTTTCAGACAGTACTACTATCGCCAGTAACCATGGAATCATGCCGCTATCGCAATAGGCAAAGTCACGGAAATAATGATGGGCACTCATTTCCCCACCATAGGCCGCATTATGCTCACGCATCACATCTTTAATAAAGGCGTGACCTGATTTTGACTGAACCGTGATCCCTTGGAATTGTTCCACGATATCCAGCGTATTCCAGACCAGACGTGGATCATGGACAATTTTCTCACCAGCCTGTTTCAATAAGAAAGCCTGTGCTAACAGACCGACAATATAATAACCTTCAATAAACTGGCCTTTTTCGTCGAACAGGAAGCAGCGGTCAAAGTCACCATCCCAGGCAATACCCATGTCTGCTTGATGTTCTAATACTGCATTACGGGTGCTGTCACGGTTTTCAATTAAAATCGGGTTAGGGATTCCGTTGGGGAAATTGCCATCGGCTTCATTGTGAATTTTCACGAATTCCACTGGAATCTGCAGCTGTTGAAACTTCTGTTCAATTGCATCAACGACATGACCTGCAGCACCATTACCGGCATTCATCACCAGTTTCATCGGGCGGATTTTTGCCGGATCAATATAAGTCATCAGGTGATCAATAAACTCAGGCAAAATATTGTATTTTTCAGTATGCCCTTTTTGTGCAACTTCAATAAACTGACCTGATTCTGCTAAAGCCTGAATCTCTTTAAGACCAGTATCGGCACTGATTGGACGTGCATTTTCACGTACCAATTTCATGCCATTATAGTCCATAGGGTTATGACTGGCCGTCACTTCAATACCACCTTGCACATCGAGGTGGAAGGCACCAAAATAGACTTCTTCAGTCCCTGTCATGCCAAGATCAAGCACATTGACTCCAGCATCATTTAAACCACCAATGGTGGCCTGTTTTAAGCCTTCACTGCTGAGTCGAATATCACAGCCAATCACCACGGTTTTTGGTTGATAGATCTGTCCATAGGCACGACCGATCCGATAGGCAATATCTTCATTGAGTTCAGTATCGAGTTTGCCACGAATATCATAGGCTTTAAAGCAGGTCAGTTTGGTCATGTAAGTCATTAAAATCCCTGAAAATAAGAAAAAGATATAATATATGCTAGTAGTATAGAGCCAAAATTATTTAATTCAGCTTCCTTCATTCGTAATTTTGTGAGCCAGCATTCCAGAATATTCAGCCAGTAATTGTAAGATCTCACGATCAGTACTTTTGTTAGAGAATAACTTTGGAGATTTATGGTGAGTCATATATAGATTTCCATTTTTCTAGAATGCGCTGTGCCCAGTCTGCATGATAAGTATTTGATACAACGTGATCTTTTTTTGAAATATGGTTAATCATTATATATGACTGGATATTACAAACTTTGTTAATAAAGTCTTTTGGCCAACTTAAAGACTGTGACAAAATTGCAATTTTGAAAGATTCTAAGGTTTTGTTCAAGAAGATTTTATTTGCATTAACATCGTATGGTATCAGTAATGTGGAAATATTCTTTTTTCCATCAGAGGTATCAATTTCACATAAATAAAAAAGCTCATTATCTTCTCTGTCGAGTATTAGATTTACATAAAATCGGCGATTTTGACCATTAGTCAATTTATGCCCTCTGAATCGGCCATATTTTATGAAAGACTTATTATGAATTTGTTTGACTTTATAGCCTTTGCCTTCTATTTTTTTCAGCATTTTGCTAAGGTCTTGATAAGTTGAACTTGTAAAATTATTTTCTGCCTCTATGCCAAATCCTGGCCGGGTGCCTTCGTCTTCTCCTTCTCCACCAGCAAATGGTTGGTCCTCATAAAGAGCTTCCCCACTTGTATTTCGTCTTGTTATATTAATTTCTGAGCATGAAGTATTTAGTGAGATTTGTAGGTCTTCTATGGTATAAATTTCCCCCACAATATTTTTGAGTTGTGTAATTTCCTGATCAATATCAGCGTTAGCTTCATCATCAAATTTAGATTTATCCTGACTTGTCTGTTTTTTAGTATGCTGGTTTTTATCTAGTATATCTTTAGCCTGTCCAAAACTTTTTTGGGATAAAAAATGAAATTTAACAGGTTTATGTATTCCTGTTTCTAAATTTCCGAATGAATTGATACGTTCGATCCGAAATATTTTGCTGTCTGAATAAATACATCCATCAACATCAAGTTCAATGTTTTTGAGGATAGGGGCATCCATATCAAAATCATAGGCTTTAGATTGAGCTTGGTTTTTAATGGTTTTTTCATAAATACTTAAAAAAGATTGATTTAATTCAGGGTGTAATAAAATTAATGCTAGTTTTTTTAGAAAAACAGGGTCCTTCAGATCCTTGGCTGTTATTTTTCTGTTTGGTGCAACAAAAATATGAAAGGCTTTAGCATCATTACGATCAATTAAGACATCAGTTGTATATCTTTCAGAAAATAATGCAGCACGTAATAAATACGGATGAGAGAAAAAAAGATCTCGTGCGAGTACCAGTTTAGGTAATTGGATGGTCCACCCCTCCAAAGCATCTCCTGGATTGTGATATTGGAAACTGAAGCAGGGACGATTGCGATATGCCGGACGGGTATTTACAGTTGAATTTTCTGCATTGGTCTTGTTCAAAAATCCCAAATTGATTTGAGTGAGCTTATGGTTGACTAAACGGACAGGGAAAACACTGCTCAGTGGTGTTTTGTAGTGGTATAAAAGGATACTTTCAATTGGTCTTTTTGAATGAAAAAAACGCTTTTCTTCGGGATCGCGCATTGTAGTTTCAATATTGAAACGAGTTTCACCACGATGAGTTATCTGTGCTGCACTGTAGTATTGTGTTGCTTCAGGTAAACATACGAATGGAAGGTTAGCCACTTTTATTTCCCCATAATATTCTTAAAAAATCGACGTGCTTCTGGCGTTAATCGCTGCTCACTTAATCCGGATTCACGTAAAAAAACACTTGGTGGATAGTCTTTATTATCAGTTTGTTGACGAATATAGGTTCGAGTCAGACGACGTATTTGATAACAATCCACAGACTCAGCGTAACGATCTAGAAATGCAGCAGTCAATGGGAAAAAATTCCAGTTTTTTTCAATCATACTCACTGAACCCAGTTGTCTAATAAAAAACTTTTTTGTCCATTGTGGGGAGTCTAGATCTTCTAATAATTCATTCCGTATTTTGATAAGTTGTTTAACAAACTGTCGATCTCGAGCTCTCCAGTCAATACGTGGTTTAGGGACAGAAGGAGGAGGAGTTAAAGCTGATTTATTGATAAATAATAGCCAATCTTTATGATTGCGATATAAGCGAGCATACAGTGAGCCATTTTGTTGGCGAGCCTGTTTGACTGGGCTTTCTAGGATTAATTTTGTCCATTGTTTTTGGTCCTCAGATAATGTTCGATCTACTTTATTATCCATACATATTGTTACTGTTGTGGTGGCTTCCTCTAGATCCATTGATGCTAGGTGAATATATTGCTTATATGTTTCAATCGGATTCTTCTCTGGAACAAGAGCTTTTAATACGATGAGATGCTCAAGATAAGAAAATGCTTTACGATGTTTTCTTAATATATTTTTCAGCCAGCAGTTTTCACTATCTAAATCTGCTAATTGATAATATGCAAGAAAACTTTCGCCCCAATATTCAATGACTAATTGACGGACTTTTTTGTAATTGATATTTTTACGGCCTGAGAGTAATTCGCTATCTTTTAAGATAAGAAAATAAGCATCTGATACAGTAGAAAAATCCTGCACATTGAAGGGTGTTGAATGACCGAGTAGCTCTTCAATCAGTCCCGAAAGCTCGATATGGTGATTTAAGTCCTGAGGATTAAGTACAAGCTGTGAAGAACTTTTCAGGGCATTTAAGTGAGCACAGTAAAATTTTCTGTCTATCCCGTTGCAAGGGATAGCACTCACAAAGAGAGGTTGCTCATGTTGGGTACAGTACTCGTATCCAGTAATCTGCCAGCTACGTTTCCAGTAAACTTCACCATATTGCTCCATCTGGTCTTTCCAGCAATGAGGACAGAATCGAAAAAAACTCACAGCTTTGATCCGCGATGCATTTTTTCCCAATTTAGTATGCAGTGATTGATACTGTTCATTTCGCAATGCCTGCACAGCATAACGCATCACTGTATCAGGTTGGAATGGTTGGTAAATTGGTAGTAGGGTGTGCTGGCTAATTAAAATAAGCGCATCATAATGACCTGGTAAGTAACCGGCCAACCTGTCTAGATGCGAAGGTAAATCGTAAGTTGGTGTTAAATTCCTGCTATTGAATAATTCTTCAGTGAGATATTTGGGACTCAGAATCCCATTGTGAACAGCATAACGGGCAATTACACTGTAAATTAGCTCATCCGGATATGGCATTGGAAAATTCGAAATCATAATACCGTGCTCTCCATTCTTTGTTGCTTAATGCAAAATAGGACGAGTAGGATCAAACAAATAGTGAGATGATTTTAATAACTCATAAACATCTATTTCCTGTTCTTGTGCTTGACTGAAAAAGTTTCGTAAGTCAGTAGCTTCAGTACTTTTCCATTCCTCTGCCTTCATGACTTTACGAGATGTCCGTGGCTTCCTTGCCGGAGTCGTGGTTTGATGCTGTTTAAACTTATCTTCTGCTACAGAGCCGTCTAATACTTCCAGAATATGCTGGAGTAGTACCTGTAAGTTCTCGTTTGGATATTTTTTTAATGCAGAAGTGACATGCAGATCTATTGTAGCAGCGGGGTGACCTAAGGCCGTTAGCATACCTATCAGTGTGGAATAATGTGGTCCTAGATCTTTATGCTGTTTTTCCGTTTTTAATGCAGCTTTGAAACGGTGTTGTTCAACATATTCCTCAATTTGAACTTGAGGGATAGTTAAGTCAGAATACCGTGCAATACGTGTGGGGTTGCCTGAGCGGAGTGCATCCAAAATATCGTGGACTGGCTGTAATTGTTCTTCGTAGACTTTTTTAAAAAGTTCAGATGTGATTTTTTCCAGACCAATGGTGATTGCATGAATCTGCACCAAGCAGAACAGTTTAACCACTAAATCTGGAATGCCCTGCGTATAATAATACCAAGTGTTTCTTAATTCATCGGACAGTTCAGCTGGTTGTTGAACCCATTGATATTGCCACAGCTTGTTGGTAAAAGCATACCATTCGGAAATTATCATTTGATCAGGGGTGCTAGGATCGGGAGTGGGTGCTTCATTGCGCATAGGTTCCCAGATTAAAGAGCCTAATCCCGCACTGCGTCTAGCTGATCTTAAGTCTTCTTGCAGAATTTCATTGGCTTTGGGTGTCCCAATCATCACAATTGGAATGGATGCCACATTCACAAGTGTGACAAAGAAATTAAGAATGATTTCAGCCCCGCCAGATTTTTTTGTATTCAAATGCTGGATTTCATCAATGATTAAAAGTCCAATAGAATAATTATTTGCGATAATTTTCATCTGCTGCAGCATGGCATTCACATTTAAGCGACTTCTGGTGAAACGATGCTCGAAGTTTGTATCTCCTAATGCTAAATCTACTGCTCTAAAAAAGTTTGAGCATAAGTTTTTTAAAGAGCTGTCATGCGGACAATCAATTTTAAGGTAAACAATTTGTTTTAATCCCAGCTCTCTATGTTCAATCACTTGCGGGTAATAACGCAAAATTTTGTTTATTGTCGTTGTTTTACCGCTTCCCGAACATCCTATAATTGACATGCTGGTTGCAGTCGACTCTGGAGGTGCATAGCGGTAAGAGCTTTCATTTGATGGTTCTAGTTGCTGAAAAGCAGCGTGTAAATGTCGATGTCTATCCCCATTAGTGATGTTTCTACTCACATAACCTTGCCGAATCATAATAGAAATTTTTTGCTCAAGGGATAGATGTTTGGTCAGTGGTTGAAAAAAATCATGAGGCAATTGAGCAATCAGATGGATTCTTTCGGGTTGGGGCAAGAAACGCTGCTCTGGAATAAATTTCAGTTTCCCTCGTAGATGTTTAATGACCGACTTGGTGTCAAGGATAGGCGGTAATTGAGTAATAAGAGGATTATCCCCATAGATGTCTTCTATTGATGTATTGAGCGCGAGTTCATTATTATTCATTCTTCATCGTCCTCTTCGAATAATTGTCTCATTAAATCTGGCTGACTGGTCAAATCCAGATTGCTATTTTGAGATGGGGGTGTTTGAGTATTATTTTGGTTGGGATGGATAGTTCGGATAGAATTAAAAGGCCTGTTTTGGAGGTGTTCTGCACGTTCCACTTGAATCGCTTCTTGTTTGTTCTGGCGGATATCTCTAGTACGTTGTGCTTTAGAAAGTTGATGCACTCCTGCTTGGGTCTGTCGACTTTGTGCAGTTTGGATGATTTTGTCAGTGAAATCCTGTAATTCAACGACAGCTACAGATTTCAGTTGTGAATGTTGTTTTTCAACAATTTTAATTGCCTTATAGATTTGTTCAGCTTCCCACCATGTTAAATGCTGATATTGACGTGAAGCATCACTTAAATGTGCTTCCCAGTATTCCAATTTATTTTCATTAAAGAAAACATATATAGTATTTACTGAATATGGGTCAAAACCAATCTGTAGTTTTTTGGGACGAGATTTTGCAGTGTTTCGAATAAACCAGCCCTGTTTATGCATTTCCACACATTGATAGACTAATCCTTTGACTTTAAGCCCGTGGTCACTTAATGACGCATCGATCCTAGGTAGCAAGCCAACAGATAGTGATTTACTATCTACTTGTCTCAACATCCCAGTACGGTGCTGTAGACCCCACTGCCAGAGCTTAAGGGGGATAGAAGGTAGGTCAGTCGGCATATCGGCACTACGATCATATTTTGTCAAAATATCAAAATTATTGCGTAACAAGACGCAGCTTAATATGATTTTTCTGAACTCTTCCAGAGTTAGACAAGCTTCTAGTCGATAATCATGTCCGCCTTTCTTTTTTTCCTTGAATCCAGAAACAACACCAATATTCTCGTAGGATTTAAAGCGTGACTGAATGATTCCGAAAGCTCTCTCCACAATAGCTTTGGCATCGCTTCGATAGGGTGGCGCATTTTCAATACGAACAGAAAAGTTTTTTTCAAGAAGTTCAATTTGATAACCAATGAGTTCACCGCGGTCTGCAAGTATGGCACCAGGTAAACCATAAGCAGGCCAATCTTCCGGTTGTATTTGCAAGCCATAACTCTGACAGAATGTCACTTTATCTTGGATTGCCACGCTGAGGCATTGTATGGCTGTATTAAATGAACTGTTTTCCATGCCGACATAAAGCCCAGTAATCATCCGGCTGAATACATCGATAACAATATAGACGGTAGGTCGGCCAATAATCTGTGATGGATCTCGTGATGATACAAGGTAGATATCAGCGACTGTTGAATCTATCTCATAACGTGCACCAGGACCATTTGCTTGCTTAGTCGCTGTTGATGTCAGAGGTTTGTGATCTTTAAGGGTTTTTTGATTCTTTAGGATTTCGTTGGAATTGTTCTTATTTCTGTATCGAGTATTATAAAAATAATAGAATTGAGCATACGTTGGAATATCTGCGGCTTGTACTTGATGAAATTGCTTAGAAAATGAATTTTTAAACCGAAGATAAGTTTCGTTAATGGATTGTTTTTTGACAGGAACTAAATACTCTTCGATGGCTTTCTTAAAATATAATTCAACCTGTTCAGTGACATTCTTACCTTCATTTGATTCATAGATGCGTGGTCTGCCAATTTTTTTATCACCTATAGCTCTTTTTTGGCCTTTTCCACCTGAATTTTCATAGTCTGGTACCAAAGCATTTATAGTTTGACCACGCTGCCAGTAACGTCTCAGGAGTCGTAAAAGTTTATTAATTGATACCTCTTTTTCCAAATGTATAGTTTTTATTCTTGCTGTCCTAATTTTTGCATTGATAAGCACGTGCTCATCATTAATTAGATCTTGAATAATGGAAAAGTTTTCATCTCTTTTTTTGAGTTGAATAGAATTTTCACTCAAGTTTAATCGTTTTAAGTATTCATAAGGATCTTGTGCTGGTATGAGGCTTTGATCCTCTGAGAGGGTTTTAAGCTCCTTGGACAAAATAAGTTCAGGGAAAGCATTTTTATTACCAATATCGATCCATACCGTATACTGCGGTAAGAATTTGAGTATTCGGTATTGTTTTGAATTCAATAGGTAAACTGAATTAATTAGTTGCATGGACTGTATTCTCATTCTGGAGCAAATTACTTGCATGAATATCAGAGAGTTTAAGCTCCAAGTACGAAATTTCTAGATTAAATTGAAGTATTCGCAGTGCAAATAATTTTCTAAACAATGCGAGCGTCGCTCCGATACCCATTTTTTGAGTTTGGTCAGAATGCTTACAAAATTGGATTAATGAGCTTTGAGGGTACTGGCTAATTTCTTTCATAAAATAAACTGCTAAATCAATCATCTGATTTGTTATTTCAAGGTCATTTTTTTCTACATATAGCCATTTAATGTTCTCTAGTACTGTAGTAGGAATGTCTTTTTCAGTAATCAACTTGAACGGCGTATTGTGCTCTTCTTCCCAGTAACGACGTTTAATTTCTAATGACTCAATAACATGAGCTTTATTGAGATCCTTGCTGTAAAGAGTGTCAAGGGCTATAGAAAACTTACCAAAATCAACTAAAAAATCTGAAGATAGAGTAAAAGGTATATAGTCAATCGATACTTTTTTCATTCGGAAACGAGAACAGATGGAGTTAAGATCATAGATATCCAAAGGATAATGTTCGCGAATATCTGTAACGTTCTGATTCCAGTCAAGCAGTAAAAAGGTAGACAGCTCTAGATCAGAAAATAAGTGATGAAGACGTTTACTGACACGGCCTTGTACTCTGTGAGAGCGACCAATTGAACTGAAGTTTTGAACAGTTTTACAAGGTTTATAGTCGCGTCCATGGCCCTGGCCATACCCTTCTGTTACTAGTTCTTCATAGTTTTTTATAATTTTTGGCATACAGAAGACCTGTGTATTTTGATTGATAATTAATCATATCTTAAGGGGGTTAATTTTGTATTTGGCAAAAAAATACAAACTTAAATATATTTTTATACAAACAAAATTTTATAATTATTTATATATTAATTATATAAATCAATAACTTAAAATTAGAATGAGTATTATAGTACCCAATTAATAAATCTTAGAGGTATTGATGATAGGCAAAATCATTCACAATGCATCCTAGTAAACATAGCTATTTCTTCCTGATTTTAATTTCATGGCTAAATTCTATGCTTAAGTATTGGAATTTAATTAAGTTTGTTTAATTTTTTTATGTAACTTATTGATATTTATGATTCTTGGATTTTTTAATTTTAAAATTAAGTTTATTTAGTAATTTTAAAATTAAATTATGAGTGTAATTAAGTTTGTCTGAAGATTCTCATGTGTAGAACACTATTTTTGCTTAGAAAAGGCAAAAAATACCTTGAAGAAGAAGAGTGTTGCAGGGGGATTTTAAAAAAAATGATACTTATTAGGCGGTTAAATAAGAGGTTTAAATTAGTATATGTTTTTGAATATATTTGATATTTAAAAAATTTGTTTTTGTGATGATATTCGTTTCAATTTAGATTTTTTACATTAAAAATCCTTTAGATATGGCAGTGAACTACCATATCTAAAGGGTTGGATGTACTATTTGTGTGCTTCATCAATGTACAAACTAAAATAATTAAATCTAAACTTAATTATTTGATACAAACATAATTATATAAACACAGGTATTGATGATAGGCAAAATCATTCACAATGCATCCTAGTAAACATAGCTATTTCTTCCTGATTTTAATTTCATGGCTAAATTCTATGCTTAAGTATTGGAATTTAATTAAGTTTGTTTAATTTTTTTATGTAACTTATTGATATTTATGATTCTTGGATTTTTTAATTTTAAAATTAAGTTTATTTAGTAATTTTAAAATTAAATTATGAGTGTAATTAAGTTTGTCTGAAGATTCTCATGTGTAGAACACTATTTTTGCTTAGAAAAGGCAAAAAATACCTTGAAGAAGAAGAGTGTTGCAGGGGGATTTTAAAAAAAATGATACTTATTAGGCGGTTAAATAAGAGGTTTAAATTAGTATATGTTTTTGAATATATTTGATATTTAAAAAATTTGTTTTTGTGATGATATTCGTTTCAATTTAGATTTTTTACATTAAAAATCCTTTAGATATGGCAGTGAACTACCATATCTAAAGGGTTGGATGTACTATTTGTGTGCTTCATCAATGTACAAACTAAAATAATTAAATCTAAACTTAATTATTTGATACAAACATAATTATATAAACACACATATACGAATACATTTCATCGAAAAATTATTCCACCGTTACCGATTTGGCCAAATTACGTGGCTGATCGACATCCGTACCACGCAGTACAGCGACATGGTAGGAGAGCAGCTGTACCGGAATACTGTAAACAATCGGGGCTAAAATTTCATTTACGCTCGGCACATAGACCACATGTTGACGCTCTTTGGCTTTAATGCCGCTATTTTCATCCGCAAAGACAAACAGTTCACCGCCGCGTGCCTGAACTTCTTCCATATTGGATTTGAGCTTGTCTAACATGTCATCTTTTGGCGCCAAAATCACCACTGGCATGTCATTGTCGACAAGAGCCAATGGACCGTGTTTAAGTTCACCCGCCGCATAGCCTTCGGCATGAATATAAGAAATTTCTTTCAGCTTCAATGCACCTTCAAGTGCAATCGGGAACTCTGTACCACGACCCAAGAACAGGCAGTGATTTTTTTCTACAAACAGTTCTGATAAACGCAAAATTTCAGCATTATTTTGTAGTGTATCTAGAATGACTTTTGGTGTGTGCCAAAGTTCAGCCACAATTTCAGAAATTCGAGTATCTGTAATGCTGTGTTTGATTTGACCAATTTTGAGTACCAACAACATCAGTGCTGCAAGTTGTGTGGTAAATGCTTTGGTCGATGCCACACCAATTTCAGGGCCTGCAAGGGTTAATAGGCTGTGATTGGTTTCGCGCACCATTGATGATGTTGCAACGTTACAAATCGTCATCGTGGTGATATTTAAACTTTTTGCCGCTGCACGTTTTTGTGTGTCACGTAGCGCAGCTAAAGTATCGGCGGTTTCACCAGATTGAGAAATACAGACATACAATGTGTTGTTGACAATCACCGGTGAGCGATAACGGAATTCGCTGGCAATTTCCACTTGGCAAGGTACATTGACCAATTGTTCAAACCAGTATTTTGCAATCATCCCAGCATGGTAACTGGTGCCGCAGGCAATAATCTGGACTTGTTGAATTTGCTCAAAATCAGCAACGGCATGTGCAAGGAAATCTTCACGCAGTGTATTGCCATTTAAGGCTTGAGAAATGGTTTGCTTAATCGCTTCAGGTTGCTCATAAATTTCTTTGAGCATGTAGTGCTTGTATTCACCTTTTGAAGCATTGCTGACGGTTGCATCCAGCTCTTTAACTGGACGATTGACCAATTGACCATCGACAAAAATTTCAATGGTGTTACGGGTTAAGCGCGCAATATCACCTTCTTCAAGGTAAATAAAACGGTTGGTAATCGGCAGCAGTGCCAATTGGTCAGAGCTAATGAAGTTCTCGCCAATCCCGACACCAATCACCAAAGGTGAACCTTCACGTACCGTGATCAATTCATCTGGATGATTGGTATGGATGATGCCTAGAGCATAAGCACCTTTTAATTGCGGCACCACTTGTTTCACTGCTTCTAACAAACTTGGCGTAGTTTTTAAGGCATCATTAACTAAATGTGCAACCACTTCAGTATCGGTTTGTGAAGTAAACACATAACCCAGTGCTTCTAGATCATCTTTCAGCTCTTGGTAATTTTCAATAATCCCGTTGTGAACAACTGCCACATTGCCTGAAATATGCGGATGTGCATTATTTTCAGTCGGTTTGCCGTGGGTTGCCCAGCGCGTATGCGCAATACCGAGCGAACCTGAAATATCGGCTTCTGCAACAGCTTGAGCAAGGTTTGCGACCTTACCGACACGGCGTTCACGCAAGACTTGCCCTTGATTGATCAGGGCTAAACCTGCTGAGTCATAGCCACGATATTCAAGGCGCGTTAAGCCTTCAATTAAAATATTGGTAATACTACGTTCTGCAACGCCACCGACGATACCACACATAATTTTATCCTCTTATTTCTTCAACTTCTGGGGACGTTGATAATTTTCTTTGTCAAATTGTTTTGAGCGTTCTACAGCAAGACTATTTTCAGCCACATCACGGGTGATGGTCGAACCTGCACCGACGGTTGCGCCATTACCAATGTGAACAGGGGCAACTAATGAACTGTTTGAACCGATAAAGGCATGATCGCCAATGATGGTTTTAAATTTGTTGGCACCGTCATAGTTGCAAGTAATGGTTCCTGCACCAATGTTTGAGCCTGCACCGACTTCTGCATCACCGAGGTAGGTGAAATGATTGGCTTTGGAACCAAGGCCGATACTGGAGTTTTTCACTTCGACGAAGTTGCCAATATGTACTTCATTGGCAAGTTTGGCACCCGGACGTAAACGTGAGAATGGGCCAATTTGAGCATCTTCACCGACGATTGCGCTGTCAAATACACTATAGGGTTGAACTTTAGTGCCTGCGGCAATTTTGGTATTTTTAATGATACAGCCCGCGCCAATTTCAACGTTGTCACCGAGCTCGCAGTCACCTTCAATAATTACGTTAATATCAATACGAACATCTTGACCAACCGTTAAGGTGCCACGTAAGTCAAAACGCGCAGGATCAATCAGATGGACCCCTTGCTGCATTAAGCTTTTGGCTTGGAAATGTTGAAATTCACGTTCCAAAGCAGCCAATTGTACGCGGTCATTTACGCCTTCGACTTCAAAAGCACGTTCAGGTTCAACCGATGCAACTTCCAGTCCATCGGCAATTGCCATCGCTACGATGTCGGTTAGATAATATTCACCTTGCGCATTGTTATTGCTCAAATTCGGGAGCCATTCGTGCAATTTGGCATTGCTGACGGCATAAATACCGGTATTAAATTCTTTGATTTTACGTTGTTCTTCAGAAGCATCTTTATGTTCAACAATGGCTTGAATTTTGCCATTTTCACGAACAATACGACCATAACCTGTTGCATCATCGACTGTGAGTGTAACGAGGCCTAGACCTGTTTCACGTGAAGCATTTAATAGTTTTTCGAGGGTTTCTGGACTGATACAAGGAACATCACCTGAAAGAATCAACGACATGCCAGTGGGTGCCAATACCGGTAGGGTCACTTTTACCGCGTGACCTGTACCCAATTGTTCGGCTTGCTCAACCCATTTAACATTTTCATGGGCAAATGCAGCTTGGACCAGTTGGCCACCATGTCCATAAATGGTAATTATTTCTTCTGCTTGAAGTTTTTTGGCAGTATTGATGACATGACCGAGTAAGGGTTGTCCTGCAAGAGGTTGTAAGACTTTCGGTAATTTAGAACGCATACGTGTTCCTTTACCTGCAGCAAGAATAATAACGCTAGTAGACATGTGAAATCCTAGGTGTGTTTATTATACAGACACAATATAAAAATAAAGACAGATACAGAGCGCGGCCCAAAGGCCTGCAATAATGTCGTCAAACATAATGCCAAAACCACCACCGACCTGACGGTCAATGACACGAATGGGCCAAGGTTTCCAGACATCAAATAGTCTGAATAATGCAAAACCAATCAATACCCAGGTCCAACTCATTTGTCCTAAATACAAAACAGGAAGAAAGGTAATGGACTGGCCAGCAAATTCATCCCACACAATCCGGCCGTCATCATGTACGCCCATCACTTTTGCCGTTTGACCACAGATATAGATGCCGACAATGGACATGAGGATCATGGCGATCATTGAGTTGAAAAAGCCGATTGCCAGCCAACCCGGTATAAATAGTAGGGCAAAAGCGGAGCCAAATGTACCCGGAGCTTTAGGTGCAAGACCTGAGCCGAATCCAACACCACAGAATGCAATGATTCTGTTTGACCAAGACATTGCTTTAAAATTCATGACTGGTTTATGCAAAGTGTTGATATCCATGAAATTGAATAGGGCAATCTACGCCATTCTTTAAAAAAGTTAATCCCAAGTTTTTGGTAATTTGACCAATTTTACTAATATTGATATCTAATTGTTGTTGCAAGAGCGCTTCATAATTCTGCGGACTGATTGTAAAACACAACTCATAGTCATCGCCACCCGCGAGTGCATACTGCCATTGGGTTTCTTGTTGTAATTTCTTTAAAGCAGCATCAACAGGCAACTGATTTAACTCAATTTCTGCGCCGACTTGTGATGCGGCTAAGATATGTCCTAAATCTTGTGCGAGACCATCCGAAACATCAATCATACTATGGGCTAAGCCTTTGAGTTGTTGACCGAGTTGACAACGTGGCGTTGGGTAATCGAGGCGTTGTTGGAGCGGATGCCCCAAATGTCGTAAGCCAAAAGCCGCATCACCAACTTGGCCGCTAACACAAATATAATCACCGACTTGAGCACCTGAACGTGGCACTGCTTTGCCGATATCCACCCAACCAAGGGCCGTGACGGAAATGGTCAGATGTGGACTTTGTGTGGTATCGCCACCAATTAAACTCACTCCAAATTGATCGCAACAATCATATAGGCCCTGACTGAAGCCTTTGAGCCAGTCATTATCAATTTGGGGTAGGCTCAATGCGAGTAAAATGCTGTGTGGTTTAGCACCCATTGCAGCAATATCAGATAAATTGACCGCAACAGATTTCCAGCCGATGGCATGGGGAGAGGTATCGAGCGGATAATGTCGGCCAGCAATCAATGTATCGGTACAGATGACCAATTGTTGCTGTGGTGGAGGGGTGAGCAAGGCTGAGTCATCACCGACACCTAAATCGACAGAATTGCCATTCTTACGATTAAAATAAGTATCAATGATCGAGAACTCAGCCATACAACCTACTACTTAAAAATTAATTAGCTTGTTGTTTTTCTGCTGCACGCAATGTAGTCGCTAAACGATCCAATACACCGTTGATGTATTTGTGGCTGTCTGCACCGCCAAAATGTTTAGCAAGCTCGATCGCTTCATCAAGCACAACGCGATATGGAATTTCAAGATGTTCTTTCAATTCATAGGCACCCAGACGAAGTGTTGCAAGTTCAACACCGTCTAGCGCTTCGACTTCGCGATCAAGTACAGGGATTAAAAGCGCATCCAATGCTTCATGATTGGCAACGACCTCGGTCAATAACTCGTGGTAATAGCCAAGATCGACCTTGTGCATGGCATTTTCCACACGCGTACGTGCTTCAATCTCATGGACAGGATTGTGGCTCATTTGCCATTCATAAATTCCTTGTACAGCAAAGCGACGTGCTTTACGTTTTGCTGCATAAGTAGCTTGAAGTGTTTGCGACATAGTGTTAAATAGCCTTTAACAAGTTAACCATTTCAATAGCAGTCAAGGCAGCTTCACTACCTTTATTGCCTGCTTTTGTACCTGAGCGTTCAATCGCTTGTTCAATACTATCCGTAGTCAATACACCATTAATTACTGGTAAGCCAGTGTCTAGACCAACAACGCCTAAACCTTTGGCACATTCGCCAGCAACAAAATCGAAGTGAGGCGTGCTACCACGAATCACTGCGCCAAGCGCGATGATGGCATCGAAACGATCTGAAGCTGCAAGTTTCTTTGCAACCACTGGAAGTTCCCAAGCACCTGGTGCATGAACAACAGTGATATTATCCTCTGATACGCCATGACGTTTCAATGTATCAACGGCACCTTCTAGCAAATGTTCAACAACAAAGCTATTAAAACGACCAACTAAAATCGCATAACGGTCTTCGTTCGCGAGATGTAACATACCTTCAATACGGCGAACTGCCATAGCAACCTCGATTATTTCTCTGATGTTTGATTAGCGGCGATATATTCCACCACTTCTAAATTAAAACCTGATAATGCATTAAAACGTAATGGTGAGCTGAGCAGTTTCATTTTCTCCACACCCAAATCACGTAAAATTTGTGCGCCGACACCAATCGTTTGATATTGTTGTGAAAGTGCTGAATTAGATTTTACATTTTTCGGTGCAGCCAGATTTTCTAGTGCTGGACCTAAGTCTTGTAAATGACGTTGACCGATCCACACCAGAACACCACGGTCGCTTGCTGCGATTTCTTTTAATGCTTTGTCCAGATTCCACGCAGCTGCGCCATCTTGCTTGTTCAATTTCAACAAGTCACGGACAGGGCTGAAACCATGTACACGAACGGTAGTCACGCCTTGTTTCGGTTCGCCTTTGACAAGGGCTAAATGAATATCTGGGTTACCCACTTCGCGGTAGCGATACAATTCAAAAGTACCGTATTCTGTATCTAGGGTTTGTTGATCAATACGCTCAACCGTTTGCTCATTGGTCATGCGGTAATGAATCAGGTCGGCAATGGTTCCGATTTTCAAGCCATGCTTTTCTGCGAAAATTTCAAGGTCTGGACGGCGCGCCATGGTGCCATCTTCTTTAATGATTTCACAAATCACTGATGCCGGTTCAAGTCCAGCAAGACGTGATAAGTCACAGCCTGCTTCGGTATGACCTGCACGGTGCAATACGCCGCCCGGCTGTGCCATCAATGGGAAGATATGGCCTGGTTGTACGATGTCAGCAGGTTTGGCATGTGCCGCCACCGCAGTTTGAATCGTGTGCGCACGTTCTGCTGCAGAAATACCAGTAGTAATGCCATTAGCTGCTTCAATCGACAGTGTGAAGTTGGTACCGTGCTGTGCGCCATTGGCATCGACCATTAAAGGTAGATTAAGCTGCTGGCAACGCTCTTTACTTAAAGTCAGGCAAACAAGACCACGCGCGTGCGTAATCATGAAGTTGATATCTTCTGGACGTACGTGAGTCGCAGCGATTACGAGGTCGCCTTCATTTTCACGATCTTCATCATCCATCAGGATGACCATTTTACCTGCACGAATATCAGCGACCAGTTCTTCAACAGTATTGAGCGGCATCAATCTTCACCTTTTTGTTTGTCTCGAATGACATTTACTTGCATTGATTGTCGCATAGTCTAACGTTTTTTTACGTTGTTTGCCTATGCTTATCATTTTGCATTACTGGCTCATTGTTATACACAGTCGCTATAGGCTTGAAAAGAGGGCTTTGTTTGAATTGCACTATTTATGCCCAATCTTTAAGCAATTGAAAAAGTATAAAAATCGCTAAGCTGAAGCCGATATAGAATAGAAATTGAACTTGCGAGCCATAATTTGTCGGAAAACAGTAATGCTCTCAGGGGATCTATATGATTGGTATCTGGAAAGTGTTGTATTGAGAAGAAGATCTTGCATTCCATATACAATTTAAACTCAATCAACGCAGGGCATCAAAAAAGCGAACCGAAGTTCGCTTTTTTTGAATCATCTTGATTTGATTGAATCAAGACTTAGAAGAAGCCCATTGGTTTAGTATCATAGCTGACCAACAGGTTTTTGGTTTGTTGATAATGATCAAGCATCATTTTGTGGTTTTCACGGCCGATCCCTGATTTTTTATAACCACCGAATGCTGCATGTGCAGGGTAGATATGGTAGCAGTTAGTCCATACACGACCGGCTTGGATCGCACGACCCGCACGGTATGAAGTATGTGCTGAACGTGACCAAACGCCTGCGCCTAAACCATAAATCGTATCGTTGGCAATTCTGATGGCATCATCAAAGTCTTTAAAGGTCGCGACCGATAATACCGGACCAAAGATTTCTTCTTGGAAAATCTTCATGTCATTGGTGCCTTTGAAAATGGTCGGTTCAATATAGAAACCTGAACCCACTTCATTACGTGAATCACCACCGGTGATCAGTTGAGCACCTTCATTTTTACCTGTTGCGATACAGCCCAAGATTTTGTCTTGCTGCTCTTGTGAGGCTTGCGCACCAATCATGGTGTCGGTATCCAGCGGGTGACCGGTCTTAATACGTTTAACGCGTTCTACTGCCATTTCCAAGAATTTATCGGCAATGCTTTCTTGCACTAAGGCACGTGAAGGACACGTACAGATTTCGCCTTGGTTCAGTGCAAACATGGCAAAACCTTCCAGCGCTTTATCTAAGTAGTCATCATCACGATCCATGATGTCTTCAAAGAATAGGTTTGGTGATTTACCCCCCAACTCTAAAGTCACTGGAATGATATTTTCAGTGGCATATTGCATGATCATTTGACCGACTGCGGTTGAACCGGTAAACGCAATTTTTGCGATACGTGGGTTGGTTGCCAGCGGACGGCCGACTTCAACACCATAACCATTGACAATATTCAGTACGCCTGGCGGTAAAATGTCTTGGATTAATTCGGCTAAGATTAAAATGCTGACCGGTGTTTGCTCAGCAGGTTTAAGCACAATACAGTTACCCGCTGCCAATGCTGGCGCAAGTTTCCACGCCGCCATGAGAATCGGGAAGTTCCATGGAATGATTTGACCTACTACACCCAAAGGTTCGTGGAAATGGTAAGCAATGGTATTTTCATCAATTTCTGAAATCCCGCCTTCTTGAGCACGGATACCGCCGGCAAAATAACGGAAATGGTCAATACACAGTGGAATATCTGCAGCTAAGGTTTCGCGTACAGGTTTACCGTTATCCCAAGTTTCAGCCACCGCCAATAATTCAAGATTTTCTTCTAAACGATCAGCAATTTTCAGCAAAATGTTAGAACGTGTCGTTGGAGACGCTGAACCCCACTGTGCTTTGGCTTTATGCGCGGCATCCAGTGCAAGCTCAATATCTTCAGCAGAAGAACGTGGAACTTTAGTAAAAACTTTACCGTCTACAGGGGAGATATTGTCAAAGTATTCACCTTTTACAGGTGCAACCCATTGGCCACCAATGAAGTTTTCATACTGAGCTTTAAATTGAACTTTTGAACCGGGTTGATTAGGATCGACATAGCGCATATAGAATCTTCCTTTGCTTGTTTATTATGATCGTGTCTTGCTGCCAGTAGCTTTTTTCTGGCGATCTACAGCTTTGGTATAAGGTACTTTTGTACATTATTTAACTAGCATATCTTGTCTAAGGTTGGAAAAAGGTTGGAAACAAAAAGGGTTACAATTTTTTTTTTAGACTTTAAAAACAAAAGCTGTAAAAATGGTTTTTTAAGTCATGAATTGTTGTGAGAATAATGAATGATGACCCAACAAGATTTGTTGAAAAAACGACAGAATATTGAACAGCTTAGGCATGGCATGAGCCTGTCTAATACGCAAAAAATGCAATTAAATGAAAGTATTGAAAGTTCTTGGCAGCGTTCGGTTCAAGCAGCCATTCCCGAAAACCGAAGTGCTGCACCACTCGTTTCACTGGCGCAGCAAAAATCGGCCTTGCATCAGGCTTTGCAGCATTGTGCAGCAGATTTAAAGCACATTGCTGAACAATCGTCGATGGTCATCGCTGTGGGTGATATTGGCAGCACGATTATTTGGAGTGCATCCAGTCAGCACATGCAAAGTGCGGCAGAAAGTGTGCACTTTATTGCAGGTGGACAATGGCGTGAAGAATTGGTTGGCACCAATGCTTTGGCGCTGTCTTTGAAAACGCAACAATCGAGTTGTGTGTTTTCCAATGAACACTATATGCCGTCGGTACATGATTGGGTCTGTTATGCCGCGCCGATTATTGATCCACATACTCAGCAAATACTCGGCGTCATTGATTTATCCACGGTGTGGAAAAATCACAATAGCCTAGGCTTGCTTGCCGCAGAACGCTGTGCCTCGATTATTCAATCAGCGTTGTTGGAGTTCCAAAAACAGCATTTATATATTCGTGCTTTTTCAGTGCCACAAGTGCTATTTAATGGCAAAATTATCGTACTGACGCCACGTCAAATTGAAATTTTAACCATTTTGTCGCTGTGCCCACAGGGCATGACTTTAGATACCTTACATCAAGCTTTATATGGTGAGCGTAAAGTTAGTATGGGGACTTTAAAGGCAGAAATGTCGCAGCTCAGAGATGTGCTGGGCGGTATGCTCGGTTCACGACCTTATCGTTTGCTGGTACAAGTGGAAGCCGATTATTTACAGGCTGAGCAAGCGTTGGATGCAGGTTATCTCGATTCGGCATTAAAACTGTGTTCGGGTATTTTCTTGGCCAAAACCGAAAGCCCATTTTTATGTGCATGGCGTGATTGCTTAGAGTCGAGGTTGAGTCAGGCGATTTTCAATGCCAAAGAAACTGATGTTTTACTTAAACATTTGGCCCGCTTCCCCGAGGCGATTGATGCTGTTGAGCGTTTAATTGAATTGATGCCGAATAACCATCCGATTCATCAAAACTTATTAAAATTCAAATAGCATCAATCACATCCTTCACCTTGGTGGGTGTTTATAGGCCTTTACTGTTTAGCCATTGAAACAGCTGTTGGTAGACTTGATCACGTGCTGGTTTTTCTGACAGCACCAGATCATGTAAGCCATTTTTGATGCTCTGAATTGTGACATCGCCTTGAATTTTCTTGGCATATTTCTGAATATCTTTCACGCCTAAAATCACATCGCTGCGCTGTGCGGCTTTGCCCCATTTTTTCGGATTTTGAGTTTGATGTGAGTGCATCACTAAAACGGGCACATCGATTTTAACTCCGCGATGAATCTCTTTTTGCGCTTCATAGATTGTGCGGATAAAACTGATATAAACCATTGGATAGCGTGTTTTTTTCCAGTCCAGATTAAAGTTCCATTCACCTTTTAAATCTTGATGCAGGCTGGTGGTGTACCACTTATTCAGTTCACTTGGAAATTTGAGATTGGGAAATTTTTTGGCTAATTTACTGATCTGCGGAATGCCCAAGGCGCGTTTAACTGGATTCATATTAAAGTCATAAAATGGACTATTGACCCAAAGCGCTTTAATCAGCGGATGATTGGCGTGATGTGCTGCATATAGGGTGGTGGTGAGACCGCCAGTTGAGTGGCCGCACAGCAGTAGGGCATCATGACCTTCGGCCGCAATGATCTTCAGAGCTTGGTCAATTTCAGCATCGTATTCAGAAAGGTCGCGGACGTTGTAATACTTTTGATGTGGCAAAATCGAGCGGCCATATTTGCGCAAATCTAGCGCATAAAAATCAAAACCATGCTGGTTGAATTGCTCGGCCATTTCGGTCTGGAAAAAATAATCAATAAACCCATGAATATAGAGCACGGCTTTGCTGGTCGGTTGGCTGGCTTTCTTACGCACCAAGGTAGCAATCACTTGGCCTTCATAGTCATCTGGGAAATTTAAAGTCGCTTGTTCATAGCCCTGACCGAGAATATCGGCTTGATAATGTGGTGCATGTGCATTCATTTTTATACTCATCAAAATTTTTAAATTTGTGCTTTATCCTTGATGAGGACGTTGCTTTTGTCAAATTAAAAACGTGAGCTATGAATGCCAGAAAAGAGGGCGATGGGAAAAATAAAAAAGAGTAACCTAAGGATGAAAGTGACCCGTCCTTAGTCATCTTTCCTGAATAGAAGTAAAATGAAGATTCAGTGTGGCCTGTAAATGATTACAGGCCCTTAGGTTACTTAAGCATGAAGCAAGAGAGAGTGACTTACACGGCCGCTTTGAAATTCACCACTTCAGCATTGGATTTGAGTGCTGCTTTAAAGATCTCCACTACTTGAGCATGCGTCGCTTTGCGTGGATTGGTTAGCATGCAGGCATCTTTTTGCGCATTTTCAGACATGACGCCCAAGTCTTGTTCTTTCACACCCAACTCAGAAAGACTCGATGGAATACCAATTGACGCTGACAATTCACGAATTGCATCAATGGCTGCAAAAGCGGCTTCTGTCACGGTTAAACCGTCTGTATTCACCCCCATCAATTGTGCAATACGTGCATAGCGGTCAGGGCAGGCAATCAGGTTGAACTCGCAGACATGCGGCAGCAGTACTGCGTTGCAGACACCGTGCGGTAGGTTGTAGAAACCGCCAAGCTGGTGCGCCATTGCATGCACATAACCCAGTGATGCATTGTTAAATGCCATCCCTGCAAGATATTGCGCATAGCTCATCGCATCACGCGCTTCAAGGTTTTCACCATTCGCGACCGCTGGGCTGAGCCATTCACTGATCATGCTAATAGCTTTTTCAGCACAAGCATCGGTAATCGGGTTAGCCGCAGTAGAGACATAGGCTTCAACTGCATGTGTCAGTGCATCCATACCGGTTGCCGCTGTGAGTGCAGCTGGTTTTGCAATCATCAGTTTTGGATCATCAATGGCAATCAGTGGGGTACAGCGCCAATCGACAATCGCCATTTTAACGTGGGTTTCAGTGTTGGTGATGATACAGAAACGGGTCATTTCCGATGCCGTACCTGCTGTGGTGTTGATTGCAATCAGCGGGGTCATCGGCACAGTACTTTTATCGATGCCTTCATAGTCGCGAATGTGGCCGCCACCTGCGGTCACTAAGCCAATACCTTTGGCACAGTCATGTGACGAGCCACCACCGAGTGACACAATAAAGTCACAGCCGTTGTCGTTGTATTCGTTCACACCGTTGTGCACGTTGATGTCGGTTGGGTTCGGTTCAGCGCCTGGGAAAATGTGGCTGTCGACACCGGCATCTTTCAGATAGCCTGCGATGGTGTCTGCCACGCCAAATTTAAATAGTCCTGCGTCAGTCACGATCAGCGCTTTTTTTGCGCCTAAATTTTGTGCTTTGCTGCCAATTTCTTTGGCACAGCCCGGACCAAAAAGTGAAACACAAGGGATGTAAAAACCGTTGGTTTGATCTGCAATATTTTTAAAAGCCATGGTGCGATTCCTTCTACCATTCATTGTCATTTGTTATCGGTGATACTCACCTAAACTGAGTATTGCGATGACCACTTTAAATGTGCACCTACCAAAGACCTACCAAAAAGAGGGTGTTACATGGAAAATTTTTAATTGATTGATATTTATTCATTATTAAAATTATGAATTATTTTTTCTTAGCTAAAAGTCGTATATTTCTGCTGAAAAATACCATGCCGTTGAGTACTGAATCCAACCGTAAAATAAAAATGTGCTATCAGCTGATAAAATCCTGCTAAAACTACTATCAATTTATTAAATACCCCAAAGGGGCAGAATCAGGATAGGCTGTAGCAGATAAAGAAATGGATGCCAATGCTATTTTTTGTGAATGTACAAATAGCGAAAGATTAATTAAATGAGTTAAAGAATGCCCAGTCAAAATTTGAAAGCCAAACGCCCCCTATATATTCCCTATGCTGGAAATACCCTGTTAGAACTTCCGTTATTAAATAAAGGTTCTGCATTTAATGAAGAAGAACGTAAGAGCTTTAATTTACATGGTTTAATTCCACATGTGACCGAGACGATTGAAGAGCAAAGCCAGCGTTCCTATCAACAATACTGCGCTTTTAATAGCGACATTAACAAACATATTTATCTGCGTAATATTCAAGATACCAACGAAACCTTATTCCATCATCTTATTCAACATCATCTCAGTGAGATGATGCCTATTATTTATACTCCAACGGTGGGGGAGGCGTGCCAGCGTTTCTCTGATATTTACCGTCGTCATCGCGGGATTTTCATTTCCTATCCAGATCGTGATCATATCGATCAGATTGTCCATAACGTCAGTAAAAAGAATGTCAAAGTCATCGTGATTACGGATGGCGAGCGCATTCTCGGTCTAGGCGACCAAGGGATTGGTGGGATGGGGATTCCAATCGGAAAATTATCGCTCTATACCGCATGTGGCGGGATTAGTCCGGCCTATACCTTGCCGATTACTCTGGATGTCGGGACCAATAATCAACAACTACTGAATGACCCGATTTATATGGGATGGCGTCAACCGCGGATCAGTGGCGATGAATATTACGATTTTGTTGAAAATGTGATTAAAGCCATTCAACGCCGCTGGCCGAAAGCTTTGATTCAGTTTGAGGATTTTGCACAAAAGAATGCCATGCCTTTACTGGAAAAATATCGTGATCAAATTTGCTGTTTTAATGATGATATTCAAGGCACTGCTGCGGTTGCGGTGGGCAGTTTAATTGCGGCTTCACATGCTGCGGGTAAACAATTGAAAGACCAAGTCGTGACTTTCTTGGGTGCAGGTTCTGCGGGGTGTGGGATTGCAGAACAAATCATTAAGCAAATGGTGGCTGAAGGACTGACCGATGCCGAAGCGCGTGCTCGCGTATTTATGGTCGATCGCTTTGGTTTAATCACTGAAAATCAGCCGAATCTACTCAATTTCCAACGTAAATTGGCGCAGTCACTTGAAAATGTTGCGCATTGGGCAAATGCTGAGTCGGTAATTTCTCTGTTGGATGTAGTGAAACAGGCACGTCCAAGTGTGTTGATTGGTGTATCTGGGCAGCCGGGTTTATTCAGTCAAGAAGTGATTGAAGCGATGGTGGAAAATAGTGAGCAACCCATTATCTTCCCACTTTCAAATCCAACTTCACAAGTCGAAGCGCTACCCGCAGATATTTTACAATGGACACAAGGCAAAGCCTTAATTGCCACAGGTAGCCCGTTTGCACCAGTGAACTATCAAGGGCAAATTTTTAATATCTCGCAGTGTAATAACTCCTATATTTTCCCCGGTATTGGCTTAGGCGTTATTGCCTGTGGTGCAACTCGTGTGACAGACAATATGTTGATGGCGTCGAGTAATGCATTGGCAGCTTGTTCACCGAAGTTGGATAACCCATTGGCGGATTTATTGCCTGATTTAGATCAGTTACAAGTGATTTCTAAGCAAATTGCGTTGCAAGTTGCTTTGGCTGCCATCGCGGATGGTGTGGCTTTACAGATGAGTACTGAAGATTTAGAGCAGACGATTGAGCGTAATTTCTGGAGTCCTGAATATCGTGATTATCAGCGCGTTACTTACTGATCGTAATAGATGTACTGATTGAGATTGGTATTGAATAGACAGGAAGTCCTTATCGCAAGATAGGGGCTTTTTTTTATTGTTGATGTATTGGGTGATCAGACTGCTTTGTTTTATTCGGTTGAGATTAATGCCATCCATCACAAAGGAGAAATGGCATTAATTTAAAATATCTTAAAGCAGTTCTTTACGTAATTGCTCAGGTGTTTTGATGGAAAGTAGTGCTGGTGCAACATCAAATGCGGTTTTTGCACCGTATTGCTGCATTTGATTTAAACGGTAGCAAGCACGTGCATAAGCGACCAGTACGCTCGCAGTAAATTCAGGGTTGCTATCCAACTTTAATGAAAATTCAATCACTTGAGATTGTTCATCGCTGGTATTGCCGCTACGGATCACAAAACCACCATGCGGCATACGTTGATGATCACGCTTTAAGGTGTCTTCATCGATAAAGTGAACCGTCGTATTATAGTCAGCAAAATAATCTGGCATTGTCACAATGGTCTGTTCAACTGTTGCAGCATCTGCACCTTGTTCTAAGACCACATAGCATTCACGATGATGCTTATCTTTGGTCGAAAGTTCAGGGCGTGCACCGCTACGGACTTGTTCAATCGCATCGGTGGATGGAATAGTGTATTGAACACCAGCTTTGACACCCTCAACACGGCGAATCGCATCTGAGTGACCTTGGCTTAAACCTTTACCCCAGAACGTATAAGTTTCACCATCTGGTAATAATGCTTCACCAAATAGGCGGTTAATTGAGAACATGCCTGGATCCCAGCCAATGGAAATCATGGCGGTTTTTTTGTTTGCAGTCGCGGGTGTATTTACAGCAGCATAATATTCAGGAATACGAGCATGGGTATCAAAACTATCTACTGTATTGAATTTAGTTGCAAAAATAGGCCCTTGCTGCGGCAAGTCATCTTTTGAACCACCACACAGAATTAGCACATCGATTTTATCGCTAAAATCATTGAGTAGTGCATCCATGCTGTAGACCGGTGTCTCTGCAAAGCAAGGCGAAACACTCTCAGGTGCACGACGGGTAAAAATGCCGACCAGTTGCATGTCTGGATTTTTTTGAATTGCGGTTTCAACGCCACGACCAAGGTTGCCGTAACCTGCAATACCGATACGAATAGAATTTTGCATAAAGACAAGATCACTGAAGAATAAAGAGTATGAAAGATAAGTAAGATCACGATTACCGTAAATTATGCTGTCGGTAGGTCAGTTGCATCTGACTTATGCTTTGTTTTCAAAAATATTATAGAACGATCAGTTGAATTTTATCACCCTCAAAAAGAAATACCGATTGATTTCTAATTGAATTTTTTATTAGCTAAATCGTTTCTTGGGCTGTCGAATCAATTGTTGATATGGAGGGAGGGGAAAGTTACTTGGCCTTATATCTTGTTTGATGACGATAAAAATAAGCATCCAAGTTGCTTATTTTTATCGTACTCATGAGGCTGATTTCAGCACATTAGAATTGACGTGCTACACCCAAAAATACAGATGTTTGTGAATCAGCATCCATCAGTGGACCATCGGCTACCTTATTTGGAAGTACGTGATGGGTCACGACGGCATTGGCTTTCCAGCGTGGATTGACTTGATAACTGGTACTTAGAGAAACATGCGGAATGACCTGGCTATCTGGGTGGTATCTTTGAATGCCACGCGCTTCCTCGGCATCTAAAGTACCGTAATAATAATTTGCACGATCATCAGATAACCACGTTGCACCAATATTTGGAATGATGGTCCATTGATCATTCAACTGCCAAAAATATTGATAGTTGATTTTTGCCGCTGCTGCCTCACTTGCACCACCAATATCGCCTAAAGCTTGTAATGAAACACTGCCGTATTGACCTTTCCAGATCAGTTCCAGACCTGCATCAGCACTCATATCACGATCTTCAATTTGCTCGCGGGTTAAATTACGTGAAGCAAGTTTGGATCTGCTGAGTTCATCGACATCCAATTTTTGAATATTGCTGCTTAAGATTGCACTGACATTGAAATTCGAGTCTTTGTAGAGGTGAACACCACCATAGGCACTGCGTAAAAATAAACGCTCACCTTCATAAGCGAAAGTGGGAAAAGGCATCACATATAGCTGATTACTTAACTCTTCAGTACACCAAAGACCTTAAAGAATGAAATTTTACAGGTATTTTTACGTGCTGATATTTTTAGAATTTAGCTATAGGTATCTTCTCCTAAATATTTACCGGTCTGGGCAACCATACCTAAACCAATATTTAAGCCACGCGGTTGATCTGCATTTTCAGCAGAAAATACTTGAAGGGAAACGGAGAGTAATGCCAATCCTAAGAATTTTTTTAACATAAAGTAAAATTAAGTCGCCTAAAAAACAGCTAATGCTATACGATGAGTGTAATAAAGTGTACTGATCAGTACACTTTTGTTGGATAATTTTTATTTATTAAAATGATAGATTTGCCTCAAACTAAAATATTTGGGTCCATGGAAATGACTTATTGATTGAGTATCAATGACTCTAGAACTTGTTAAGATTATACTAAGTTTTATTTAACTATTTGAATTTAAAACGATTGTGATATTTTTAAAGTCTAAATGTGTTGTTCGAATTTGGTGAGCCAATCAACGCTAATAGATATGGCTCTAGACTAGCAGATTTATACTTAATTTTATCTAATGATGTTCCACAACTCAGTTGCTAACTCATTAGATTCTCTCATCCAACGCCATTCAGACTCCTTCAGATGGTAGTCAAAATAGTCTTTTGAGATACCATTGAACTTGGATA